>JALSHZ010000078.1 GCA_026981985.1 Gammaproteobacteria bacterium
GGGCCTTCCGTGATTTTGATGTTGGGATTTGAGAATCAACATTTTATCACGCGCAAGGCCTTTTTTGTTGCTATTTCAATGCCTTATAGGGGGGATGCGCTGAAAGTGAACTCCGAAACTTGAGTTTATAGCTGACTTTGACAAGAGGGTGTCGTAAAACGACACCCTCGCGCGGCACACGGAAGTGCCGCCAGATTCAACAACGACTAAGTTGTTGAATCTGTAAGGAAAGGAAAAATCGCACTTTTTCCTTTCCGTGTGTCGCAAAGCCCCGGATGGGCTTTTGCGACACCCTCGACAAAGGAGGAAGTTGTCAACGGAGGCAGCGAGGTTTCTGCCAATGGTGCCAACAGCCATTCGGATGAATTCCAAAACTTGAGTCGATAAGAATACACCGTTTTGACACCCTGCTTCGCTGACCGGCCAACAGACACAAACCACGCCCCGCGGGATTCCGGGTAACATAGGTCACTCGACAACACCGGACCCGGATCATGCCCGCCCCTCAACTGCAGAAAATGCTCGGCGACCTGATCGCCACCCCATCAGTCAGCAGCACGGCGTCGGCGCTCGATATGAGCAACGAAGTGGTCATCGACCTGATCGCTGACTGGGCTGAGGCCGCAGGCTTCAGCGTGCGCAAGCTGGCGGTGCAGGGAGAGCCCGGCAAATTCAACCTGATCGCGACACTCGGCAAAGGCTCAGGTGGGCTGGTACTCGCTGGCCACAGCGACACCGTGCCATACGACGAGGCGCTTTGGCGTCACGATCCGTTCCAACTGACCGAAGTTGACGGTCGCTACTACGGCCTTGGCAGCTCCGATATGAAAAGTTTCCTCGCGCTAGCGCTGGAAGCTGCGCGCGAAGTCGACCCCACCACACTGAAACGTCCACTGATTCTGCTTGCCACCGCCGACGAGGAAACCTCGATGAGCGGTGCCAAGGCGCTGGCCGCCCAGGATCTCTCCCACGCACGTTTCGCCGTCATCGGTGAACCCACCGGCCTCGTGCCCATCAATCAGCACAAGGGCATGATGATGGAGGCTATTATCTATCGGGGGCAGAGCGGCCATTCAAGCGACCCTTCACTTGGCAACAACGCACTCGAAGGCATGTACCAGCTGATGGGTGAACTGCTGACATTCCGCGAGCAACTGCAACACCAGCACCGCAACGAAGCCTTCAAAGTGCCCTTCCCCACACTCAACCTCGGCCACATCCACGGCGGCGACAACCCCAACCGCATCTGCGGTGAATGTGAACTGCAAATCGATCTGCGCCCCCTGCCTGGCATGACATTGGCGACACTACGCCAACAACTGCGCGAACTCGCTCGCCAGGTTGCTAGCGAGCGCAAGCTCCACTGCGAATTCCGTGAACTCTTCGCCGGCATCGGCGCCATGCAGACCGAACGCAGCGCCCCCATTGTCCAGGCCGCCGAAGCGCTGACCGGCCACAGCGCCACCACCGTCGCCTTTGGCACCGAAGGCCCGATGCTCAATGCACTGGGTATCGACACCGTCATCCTCGGCCCCGGCGACATCGCCCAGGCACACCAGCCGGATGAATTTCTGGCGCTGGAGCGGATTCCGCCGACCATTGCACTCCTGCGGCAACTGATCGAACGGTTTTGCCAACGCGAACGTGCATGACATGGTCTGAAATCAGCCCGGATTTCTCACCAGTTCACTACTGCGGCCACCCAATGTGGCGCGCCGACTGGCGTTCACTCGGTCGGGCTGCTCAACGTAGTATCGACTACGCCTGCGCGGCCCTCGCTCGCGAACGCCAGTCATCACACCACCTTGAGCGGCCTTGCTACGCGACCCAGTAATAAGTCCGGGCTGATCTCACGCGATAAATTTTTCCCTCGGTAATTAAACGCGGCCTTATTAGCTTAATGCGAATCGTTTGCGTTTCGCTCATTATTCTGTATCATGCGCACTCTCTCAATCTCGCGGAGTCAACCAACCATGATGCATCACCGCTCTATCTTCGCTGGCGCCCTTTCCTGCGCGCTGGCACTAACCACCACCGCCAACGCTGCCGACACCGATGCGCGTATCGAGGCACTGGAGTCAAAGTTACAGACGCTGCAAGCCCAGATAGATGCTACTGCCGATGCAGTGGAGCATACCGGTGGTGCTTCCCGTACGACAGTGGGTGGTTACGGTGAGATGCATTACGCGAACGTGGACAAGAACGGAAGCCGCAGCAAAGAGATCGACTTTCATCGATTCATACTCTTCGTTGGCCACGAATTCAACGACAGCATCCGCTTTTTCTTGGAACTGGAGCTGGAACACAGCATTTCCGGTGAGGGCCAGCCCGGCGAGGTTGAGCTGGAGCAGGCATATATGGCGTTTGATCTGGGCGAAAGACAGGAAGCTTGGGGCGGTCTGTTCATGTTGCCGATCGGTATCATCAACGAAACTCACGAGCCCCCCACATTCTATGGCGTCGAACGCAACCCTGTGGAAAAAAAACATTATCCCAGCGACATGGTGGGAAGGCGGCGCGATGCTCAAAGGGCAGACGGTCAGTGGCCTGAGCTACGACCTAGCGCTGACTTCCGGACTGAAAGTGGACCCTGGTTCAATCAAGATTCGCGGCGGCCGCCAAAAGGTTGCCAAGGCCGATGCCAGCAACCCAGCTTTGACCGGGCGCATCCGCTATAGCGGAATATCCGGACTCGAACTGGCCGCTACCGCACAGTATCAGGACGATATCACCCAGCAGTCTGGTGATGGGGTCGAATCAGCAACACTGGTGGAAACCCACGCCGTCTGGAACCGCGGCCCACTCGGCGTCAAGGCGTTGTTCGCACAATGGAACATTGATGGAGCCGTAGCAGCAGCTGCAAAAAAAGACGTACAGAGCGGCTACTATCTCGAAGCCTCGTACAAACTCACGCCAAAGCTCGGTCTGTTTGCCCGCCACAATACATGGTCCAATCAGGACGGCATCGACAAGATCCAACAGAATGCAGGCATCAACTTCTGGCCCCATGAGAATGTCGTCATCAAGGCCGACATCCAACAGCAGAATGACGATGCCGGCAATGCGGATGGCTTCAATCTCGGTATCGGCTACCAGTTCTGATGATGCGTTCCATTTCCGTTACCCGCGCCGCCCTGCTCCTGGCGGTGCTGCTGGGACTGCCAGGGGCGACCGCATTGGCCCGTGGAATTAACCAGACACCCGACGCGTTTATTCAAGAGACGTTCCCGAGACCGCCCAAGCCCAAGGTTATCTGGCTCACAGGCGACCTGAAAAAAGAGATCGAAAAGATCCTCCAGCACCCCTACGCCAAGCTGCGCGTTAAATACTGGAAAAAAGGCGACAAAAGCGCGTGGGTGCTGGATGAAATCGGCAAGGAAAAACCCATCACCGTTGGCGTCATCATCAACGACGGAAAAATAGCCAGTTTACGGGTACTGGCATTTCGCGAAAGCCGTGGCTGGGAAGTCGAACAACCTTTTTTCACACGGCAGTTCACGCAGGCTGGCCTTAGGAAAGATAACCGGCTGGACAGAAATATCGACGGCATCACCGGCGCAACACTGTCGGTCCGGGCACTAAAAAAACTGGCGCGGATGGCACTACTACTGGATCAAAACATCAGAAAATGAAACACGTCATTAAATGGCATCGCTACTTTGGGCTGGTGATCGCTTTTTTTGTGGTGCTGTTGGCGACCACCGGCATCCTTCTCAATCACACCGAAGAACTTGAGCTGTCCCAGCAAAAAATCAGTAACCCGCTGCTGCTGACGCTCTACGGCATTCCCGCACCGGAAGTCATCGCCGTATTCACCACCCCCAACCACCGCCTTGTGCGTGGGAAACAGGCCGCCATCCTCGACAACCACCAGATCACTGCGCCATCCCCGGTCAATGGCCTGGTCGAAGCCAACGGCATTCTGGTTCTGGCAAGTGGTGAAAGCGTGATACTGCTGACGCCGGACGGCGAATTGATCGACAGCATCACCACCTCCGCCCCAGTGGAAAGAATCGGCCTGGCCGGCAACCGGGTCATCGTCGATTCCGGTGATACAAAGTACGTACTCAATGAAGAAATGACACAGTTGCAGCCATCACAAAATCTACCGGAAGCCGCGCCCGACTGGAGTACGCCCGCAGCATTGACCAAAGCCCAACGAGACCAGGCCACAAACCTACTCCCCCGCAACAGCATCCCGCTTGAACGCGTCATTCTCGACCTGCACAGCGGCCGGCTGTTCGGCTATGCCGGAGTCATTGTTTTCGACCTAATTGCAATCGCCATGGTGGTACTGGCCTTGACTGGCCTGTGGATGTGGCTCTGGCGGAACCGGCGTAGAAATGCGCGAAGAAATCCGAGCTAATCCTGCAACCGGCAACTGCGCGCAATCGCCTGGCGCGCTTGCTTGATCAGGCGGAGTCCATCGATACGCTGTGCGTTCATTTTGCGAGCCCAGCGCACCAATACCTGCTGCAGGGCTTCCTGCACAGCCGGTTGGGTGGTGATGAGCGTATTGAATTGGTTTCCCTTCGCCCGCGCCGTTGCCATCGCTGCACTTTCAGCCGCCATCCAGGCTCGGCCGGCCTTGCGCGCCAATCCGGCTCCCGAGTTACGGTCGATGATTTCCCGTAGATCAGGGGCGAGTGACTGGTAGCGTTTTTCGTTCATCAAAAACAGATAGAGACTGGTGCCGAAGTACCCATTCTCATCGAGCATGGTGTGCGACGTTACAACGTCGATCACACCCATGGTCTCGGCAAGCTGAAACGACATGAAGGCACCGTCGAGCTGATGATTTTTCAACGCTCTTGGCAATTTGGGGTGCCGTTTTCTGCTCGCTTCGGCCCCTAACGCTTCAACGAGCCACAAACCAATGCCTCGGCCCGCTGGTCGTATGACCATACCCTTGAGATCTTCAAGATTCCTCACTGACTTAACGGCGAGATGGAGCGCATGGCCGGCCTGGAAGTGTACCAGTAGCGGGTGAATATCCTCGTAGTCACCTGCTAGTCCATTCTCGATCGAGGACATGATCGCCAGATTGGTCGTGACCGGATCACCTTCGTGCACCAGCGGGAGCGTAAACACTTCACTACGCGGGAAGGCGCCGGGCGTATAGGCAGCAGCCGTCCAGACAATATCGACCGTTCCCTCGCGGACCTGCTTGACAAGTTCAGGTGCCTTGCCACCCAACCCCATGGACGGAAAGATTTCAACCTTGATTCGCCCGTTTGATTCTTTTTCGACCTGACGCGCCCAAGGAGCGATGAGGCTGCGGTGGGGGAGCGATTCCTCACCAAGAAAGTGGTGTACCTTGAGGGTGATCTCGTTGGCAGTTGCAACTGACACGTCAAAGCCAGTAGCAAACACAAGCAAAACGCTGGCGAGGCGTACCACACCGTTTTTAGCAATAGCCCTTATGTGCATGCATTACTCCAGTGAGCGAGATCTTCGGAGAATACCGCATTTTTGGAAAATTGCGCCCGGATTCCTTCCGGAAACAAATGCGACGAAGTCACGCCTCACATTCCGCCGTGCCAACAGGGAAAGCGACTCTCAACACTATGTGCCCCGGTCGTTCCGACAGGACGCCGGAATCCAGTGCCAGGGATGGCAACCCATGCCGGTGGTTCACATCCCTGTGACTGGATCCCCGCTTCCCTGCGAGGATGACAGAGTGCCGTCAGTCCGGCAGGACGCCGGAATCCAGTGCCAGGGACGGCAACCCATGCCGCGCTGGCTCAGATTCCAGTAGCGTCCTCATGCCATCGCGTTTACCCGCATTTCCCACCGGGTCGCGTAGCGAAGCCGCCCAAGTTGGTGTGATGGCTGGCGTTCGCGACCAAGGGCCGCGCAGGCGTAGTCGACACTACGTTGAGCAGCCCGACCGAGTGAACGCCTGTCAGCGCGCCGCATTCGGCGGCCGCAGTAGTGAACTGGTGAGGAATTCTGGCTAGCCAAGCGGGTAAGACTGCGCGGAGCGCGCAGGAACCCAAAAAGAATTACTGCTTGGTGAGGTGATCCGGCATCTGAACGTCGGTGCCGACCATACCACCGGCCGCGATTTCCTCGTCGGTGGGCTCACGCACAGTGAGAATCTCAAGCACGAACGTGGCCCGGCGTCCGCTGAGCGGGTTGTTGCCATCGACCGTTACGCTTTTTTCATCGACGCGCGTGACAATAAAGGTTTTCTGTTCGCCGTTTTCACTCTCCATGAGAATGGAGGTGCCAACTTCCCGATACTCTTCGGGCACATTTTCTATGGCGTCAGTGAATACCAGCGATTCGTCTCTGGGGCCATAGAGCTGGTCGCAGTCGATCGGCACCTCGATGACATCGCCTTTCTCCTTGCCTGCGAGTTCAGCCATGACCTCGGCGGACAACACCGTAGTGACGCCATGAATGTATCCGATCGGATAGTCCGCCGAAATGAGTTTGGAGCCGGTCTTCTGGTCAATGACCTTGTACGACAGCTCGACATATTTTCCATCAGTGATGTGATCGTTCTGCATGAGTATCTAGAAAATTGTTGCGCCGAAGATCTTGACTTCGCCTTCCTCATAACCGAGCACGAGACGGCCAAGCCACTCGCCAGGGCGCTTGGTATTTCTCTGCCGGTAGAGCACGGTAACGTACTCGTCGCGACGAATGATCCCGAGGGGATCGAGATTACGATCCAGATTCTTGGTCAGCGTCGCCTTGGCGAACTGTTTGCCGACTTCGACTTCATTGGCCGCTTTTTTAAACTCGTAGGAAAAGTGACGGATGAATTTCAGGTAATTACTGTTGTTGGAATATTTCAAAAGCTCGTCCCACAGCGGGTTGGCGATTTCGAAAATTTCTTCGTCCGACAGTTCGGTGATGTTCATTTTTCGTCCTCCAGAATTGACAACGCAGAAGAACAACCGAAGTCGTTCTTCTGCGTCCAGGTTACGGAACCGGTGCAAGCCCGAATTTCTCACCGGAGTGGCGAGCCCTCGCCACCCGGTAAGAAGTCCGGGCTAACACCGATTCAGACCCCTTACCCCTCGTCTTCACCAATAATATGGTACAGAGGCGCTTTTTCCATCGTGTATTCACCAGTCTCTGGATCACGACGAGAAACTGTCAGTACATGCCAGTTCTCGTCATCCAGTTTCATCTTGTCACCACGATAGTAGTAACCCGGCCAGCGAGTTTCCTCACGGAACAGGGTGTGGTGGAAAACACTTTCAGAAGTCAGAATACGATGCTTCAGCTCCCATGCACGCAGCAACTCGTGAATGTTTTCGGCTGCGATGCCGTTTTCCCAGTCCTCATTGAGGATCGCGAGCTTCTTCAGACCGATTTCGAGGAGATAGTCGTTGGTCATGTACTGTACGGTTACACCGCCGCAGTACTCGTCCATCAACTTCTGCAGGCGATCAAGGCCCTGACGCGGGTTGATGTAGTGCGGGTTCACGGAACCAGCCGTGATGGCATTACGGTAGACCCGGTAGGTCTCCATCGGCTTGTAGATCTCTTCGCGACGCTTGTTGATCTGCGACTCGGAAACCACGATGCCAGTTGCCTTGCCGTCGTCGATGTACTGACAGGCAGCCTTGGCAGCCAGACGACCTTCGGTGAAGGAACCAGAGGAGAACGCGTGTGGCGTACCACCCACAGCATCACCCGCACCGAACAGACCTTCGACAGAAGTCATCCGGTTATAGCCCCAGAAGTACTCTGGCGGAGAGATATCTTCCGGACCGGAGCACCATGCGCCACAGCCTGTTGCGTGAGAACCCATAACATACGGCTCGGAAGTCGTCAGCTCAGGGTTCTCGTATTTCGGATCGACATCAGTTGCCGCCCACAGCACCGCTTGGCCAACGGTCATGCCCAGGAAGTTGTGCCAGCCGATCTCCTCAAGGTGAGGGTCCTGGAAGGCCTCCATGGTAACCATGCGAATCGGGCCGCGACCCGCAGCAACTTCGTTGATGAAAGCGTGATTACGCAGACAGGTCGGAATCGGACGATGCGTTCTATGCGAAACTTCAGGGTCCAGATATTCCTTACCCACCATCTCTTGCAGCGCAGGGAACCAGTTCGACTCGTACTCTTCGCCAGCACCGTTCTGGGTGTAGGTCTTGAGGTGCAGGAAGTAAGCACCAACAGGGCCGTAACCGTCTTTGAAACGCGCCAGAACGATTCTGTTTTCCATCTGGGTCATCTTCGCACCCGCCTGGATCAACAGACCATAAGCCGAGCCAGAAGACCAAGGTGCGTACCAGACACGACCAGCACCTTCACCAACGGAGCGAGGCTTGTAGATGTTCGATGCACCACCGGCGGCTACGATGACAGTTTTCGACTTGAAAACGTGGTAGTTACCAGTTCTGACATTGAAACCAACAGCGCCACCAACACGGTTCGGCTTGCTTTCGTCCATCAGCAGGTGGGTAACACAGATCCGGTTGAAGACCTTGTCAGCCGACTTCTTCGCTGCTTCGGCAACGATTGGCTTGTAGGACTCACCGTGGATCATGATCTGCCAGCGACCTTCACGCTGGTAGGTACCAGTCTTGGGATTGCGCATCAGCGGCAGACCCCACTCTTCAAACTGGTGGACGGCCGAGTCAACGTGGCGAGCCATATCGAACAGCAGATCTTCACGCACCATACCCATCAGGTCGATACGCGCATAACGCACGTGATCTTCCGGGTTGTTCTCGCCGAAGCGGGTACCCATGTAGCAGTTGATTGCGTACAGACCCTGGGCTACCGCACCAGAGCGATCGATATTGGCCTTCTCAGCAATAACGATCTTCTTGTCCTTGCCCCAGTACCGTGCTTCAAATGCTGCACCAGTACCACCGAGGCCAGCGCCGACGACCAGTACGTCAATATTGTCTTCAACAATAGTATCGTAAGCCATTAGTAAGCCACCCCTTCTTTAAGTTTCAGGCCGTTCGACTCCAGGGTATGCAAACCACCATCATCGAGGCGAATGTATTTCGGCTCGTTGTAGAGCAACTGCGATTTACGCATCTCGTCGCTAGGAGGAGGAACGTCGTTCAAGTTAGGAATCGCTGACCCCCATGGCTTGGTGGTGATCGGCGCCAGCAGATCCCAGTCCTTCTTGCCATTACGGAAGATGATTCTCCAGGCGATGATGCCCTTGTCTTCATCCCGGCGAACACGAACCGAGTGCCCAAGCGGAGCAAAGTCTGCGTAGCCACGAACGTCGATGGCGTAGTGTGGACATGCCTTGACGCAGGAGTAGCATTCCCAACACATATTGGGTTCGATGTTGTATGCGCGGCGGTTGACACTGTCGATGTGCATGATATCTGAAGGGCAGATATCGACACATTGGCCACAGCCGTCACAACGGGTCATATATACGAACGTAGGCATAAGTTAACCTCTGTTTATCTCGTGAATTCGGAAGAACCCTTAGTGGTGATTCGGCGTCTCGCGCTTGATACCAAGGCCCATGCTCAGGGGTGCATCACCCATGTACGTCTTGAGGTCCGGGAACTTCGCCAGCGTCTCTGGGTCGTTGCGGTTCTCAGGAATGAATGGCAGGTTTTCGCGGCTACCATCAGCCCATGCAACTTTCTTCTGGAACGCAGCAGCCGGCTTGAAGAACATGTGAGCAAACTTGGACCACAGTACGGTGCTGAACAGGAAGGTGCTTGCAGCGATGAACAGTGCGAACATCAGCATCGAGCCAGTGAAAGACCACAGCAGTGCAAAAGTCGACATGGCCAGCAGGGAAACGATAAACATGTCGCGCTGCTGAAGCTGGTACCACTTGTTGCCTTCTGCGAAAACGTCAACGCGAATGAAGAACCAGAACCAGTAACCGCCAACTGCCAGCATCAGTGCACCGAGATGCCACAACAGGGAAACGATTCCAGGCGCCTGGGCATCACCCCCGGTGTAGGAGAAGATCAGAATCGCGGTGGTCACGACGAAGATAATGAAGCCGTACATGGTCAGCAGGTGAGACATGCGACGCTTCTGATTATTGAACTCACTGGAAGTGAGCACTTCGTTGGCAAGCGTACCGACTGCGATAGAAACCTTTTCACCTGTACCGACGGTACGGGTAGCGCGTTTCTTTGCGGTCTTGGCCAGCTCGAAAAAGTACTTGGCGCTCTTCTTGTGCACGGTATCGAGAATCGTACCGCCCACGACGAGGAGAAACATAAGTACAACATAGCCCTGCATTACTGCGGGCGGAATGAGTGTTGCAATATCGGAGAAAGGATTGCTAGTAATCATAGTATCTGTCTGCCTTGGGTTGCTGATACTGGTGTAAAGCGGGGGTAGTCTGAAGGAAAACCATATCCATTACAAAGAATTAAATTTTCTTCGTCCATAAGTAGAACTAATCAATGGAAGTTTTGCTGGTGATCCGGCTGAAAGCCTTATGTGGTGCGGCCTCCAGGCGACTGCTGGCGACCTGTCGGCATGCCCGGGAAGATCGCTATTGTACCCGTCATGCATACTGTCGGCGTCATATCGAACGCGCATGCTTCGCAGAGACCAAGACCTGAAAGAAACGTAGTAATGACGAGTTGTAGCGAGAAGTTAAGGTAGATTCCCTGTTGGCGACAGCCAGGCGCCCCGCCACGGCTACTCCACAAACACGGAAGGGCTCCCTGTCGTGACGGAACCGGGGCCGCCACCAATACCCGTCATCGTCATGCTGCCAACACGCGCGACCGGATTTGCGGCACGAGCGGAACCGAGGAAGACCGCAGAAGCATCAAGCTCCAGCTTTCCGCCACCCTCGATCCTGGTACTCCCGCCGGCAGCGAGCAACGAAGATATCGCCCCATTCAATCTCAACACCGCCCCTGCCCGCGCATCGAGATCCTTTGCAGCGTCGATACGCAAATCACCCGACGACATTATAGAAAGGCCACCGCCTGCTCCCGCTTCGATAGTCAGACGATCATCGGCTTGCAGGGAGAGGCTCGACGCGGTGATGGCGACATTTCCCCCGTTGACCGCAATGACCGAGAGCAAGGCATTGAGCTGTTGCTCCAAACTCTGCACGCGTTGGGCCAGCGCTTTTCTGCTCGGCATGGCGTCACCTGTTGGCGGCGAGGACGGAGGCTTCTGGTTTGAAGCCAGGCTCGGGGAACTGGCCGTCACGCTTACTGCGGGCAAGGGACGAGCCCCGGCCGCCACACGGCGAGGTCGTTGCCGCTGCCACATGACTGCTTGCGCCTTGAGCAACCTGCCATCAGGTGACAGTAATAGTAGTGTGTACTGCCCGTCTTTCCCTGACATCAGACGGGCAACCGGCGCGACGATCCTTTCCTTGTGTCGGCCAGGCCGCATCACCGAGACCAGCACGGCCTTGCCATCAGCAGCCATGACGCGAAGCCCTTTGCGAGCGGCATCGACCCGATAGCGACCCGGCGGCACCACCACTGCGTCGCCACCCACCGATACAAACTGAAGCGGCTGCTGAAACTGGACGGCGGCGGCCTGCACGTCGGCCACTGCGACCTCGACCAGCATCAGCACTATCATCAACCCAATCAGAGGGTGTCGCAAAACGACACCCTCGCGCGGCACAAGGAAGTGCCGCCAGATTCAACAACAACTAAGTTGTTGAATCTGTGAGGAAAGGAAAAATCGCACTTTTTCCTTTCCGTGTGTCGCAAAGCCCTGGATGGGCTTTTGCGACACCCTCAATCAAATCCCGGCAACGCATGACCACGCCCTCCCTCAACCACCAGCCCCGCCAACGGGAATGACAAATCGCGAAAAACAAGGGGTTCCCCACCTCAGCTCGGGTACGGAAAAATAGAAAAACGGGCTGCTCTGCATGTCCACCCTGGAATGCATCCCGTTGTTTGCATACACCTCGGCGACACATTCCACGAACACCACCGTCTGGTCCCCACCGACCAGATCCACCTCAACCGAGAGGTCATCATCGACCACCGAATCGAAATCGAAACCAGCGGAAAAGCTTGCCGACGAAGGCCCGGTCAATATGTCCCAACTGGTATTGAACACCGGATCGGAAAGCTGTTCCATGGCCAGCCTGACGCTCACACGGAAACCAAATATCGGCAGTGACGCATATTCAGTGCATTCCACGGCCGCACCCGCCCACAGCATCCAGTAGCCATTCATCTGGACGACAGGACGGGCGCAATACGTCCCGTCAGCAGGCGGCATGAAGGAAAACCGGAACCAAGCCTTTGCCGTCGCACTCGCCGCCACCACATCGGCAGACGTATCCGCGCCCGCAAACAGCTGCGCCTTGTTTTCGTTAGAGGAGAAACTCACGGCAGCGGATGGGCCTTCACCATAGCCCGGCGACAGCTCGGTTTCCTGGTCATGACCTTCCTCTTCAGCCGTATGCGGATACTGGCATCGGCAGAAGAAGCGTTGCACGGCTGTCACCGGCAGCGTCGCCCCCGAATGCAAGGCCTGATCAATATGACTGGCATTGATTCTTCGGCTGCGCTGCAGCGAACGCAGATGGCGTTTTGCCGTCGCTTTGCCAGCCTTGCGATACTGCCCACGAAGTGCCTTTTCCAACTTTTGGAATTGCTTCTGTTGATCGCCATCCAGCTTCTGCAGCGAAGCCGGATCGATTCGCGACAACCTCAGCCTCTGCCGCAACGTCTGTTGTCGCAATGCATGTAGTTTGTCGTGAACGTCAGCCAATGATGCCATTTCGCTTTCTCCTCCAACCTGCCAACAGGTGAATCAAGGAACGCCTGAACAGACCTGGAGCAACAACGACAACCTGACCACGATCCACGACTGACTCAGAACGACGTTAAAAGCATAGACCATTGTCCAGGATTTGCCGGGAGACACGCCAATTCGGGAAAAGTTACCACCCCAGCCCTGGTCGAACCCCGCTGTGGATATGCGAGAGCCATCACGCCCCGTTTATCGGCGCTACTCTACACTTTAACTTTATTTCACCGATGGAAATCCGGACAACGCCGGACCACCACATCATGCCCTCGTTCACGTTAGCCCAAATTGGTCTCGATCACGCCGAACAGTCACTGTGCGCCACTGTGCTGGCATTGGCTGGCGGTATTGAGATAGCACGGTGGCGTCAGATCGAGAACAGCGACCAGGCGGATCTCATCATCACCAACGGTGAGCGGCGGGCAACGCTCGAAGCGCTGCTGGAAACACGCGGGAACAATACACGCCCACTGATTGCCGCATTGTCCAGGAACCCGATTCCCACCGACCAGCATGTGCTTCATATCAAGCGCCCCCTGACCTATACAGCTGTCGTCACCCTGCTACAGGAAGCGGAGAACGCCCTGGGCGGCACGGCACACTCATTCGACGAATGGAGCAATCATTTCCTGCATCCAGAAGCAGTAGCAGCGACGACATCGGTTACTGACGAGACACCTCCATTTTCACCAGACAGCGGCCTGGACACACACGCAGCCGCTATTGAGGAAGCACCCGCTGAGGAGGAACCCGCTGAGGAGGAACCCGCTGAGGAGGAACCCGCTGAGGAAGAACCCGCTGAGGAAGAACCCGCCGAGGAAGAACCCGCCGAGGAAGAACCCGCCGAGGAAGAACCCGCCGAGGAAGAACCCGCCGAGGAAGAACCCGCCGAGGAAGAACCCGCTGAGGAAGTCGCCGCCGAGGACGTGCCGATCAACGATGATCCCGCCATCAAATCCCAATACAACGAGCAACCGCTGGATGCCTCACGAACCCCGACCCTCGAAGTCGCAATAGACGACATCGAAATACTCGAATCACTGCTTGCCAAGCCAGACACCGCTGTCGAACTGACTGAAGTGGTTCTGGCCGACAGCAGTGCCCTGCCCTGTGTCAGCGACAAATCCGCCAGCGCACTACCCGAAACGCGGAACAGCGATGACGACAACAAAGCGGCAGCACCAGAAGACGCCGCCACTGCAAGCAGCGAACCTCGCCTGGCGCAAGTCATCCCTCTGCCCGTCGCAACCAACCATACTCAACCAGTCACCTCCGCAGAAATACTTGATGACGCGCCCGAACCACGAACTCCAACAGGAAAAACGACCAACCAGCCCCAGACCGCCCCAGGCGATCTGTTTCGACCGGCACGGCGCTTCGTCCCCAAGCTACGCTTGCTCGGACTGATTCAGGAAATCATCATCAACGGCGGCAGCTACCGAATCTCAGGTCCTGGATTTCCAGACATCCTTATCTGGCCGCGCGCGGGCCTATACCAGTGTGATAGTGACATTGTCACGCTAGCTGAGATTTTCCGACGTCCCTGGAGCGAGTTCAGCGTCGATGTCGCCAAAAAGCAGCCATCGCCACAGTTCATCAATACAGCGCAGCCACTGATTCGGCTACGCTATTTCGCCGCACTACACGGTTCCGAAGGACGCCTGATGCTCGGCGTCAACGCCCAGGCGACCCTCAAACTCAACACGCTGCCAGATGCCGACCTGCTCGACTGCACACCGGAGCAACAGCGGCTTGCCTTGCATCTTCATGACTACCCGGCAACACTCGGCGAGCTCGCGACAGCGACCCAAACCGCCATCGCTACCGTGATCGACTTTACCAATGCCTGCCGCGAAATTGGCTTGCTCGAAGAAATCCAGACACCATCCGAATCTGCTGCCAAGCCCAACCAGCGTCGCGGACTGCTGCACCGACTGAAACGCAGTTGGCAACGCCTGCACCATAAATCAGAGGATACGCCGTGAGCAGCGATAGCCAACAAAAGCCCGACCATCCAGACCGGATGAACGCTGCGGCACATGCCCCGAGCTACCCCGTGGAAACCGCTTTTCTGCCCCAAGAGCAGACGCTACTACCTGAGATCAGGGACGAACAGCTTGGCCGCGCCCTGCTCGAACACATGGAACGACGCATCACGCGCAATCCGCGTGACCTGCGGGTACATGTCCAGCGTATTCTGATGTTGCATCGCGCAGCAGACGCAGTCGCCTGTTTCGATGCCATGACCGACCTGTTCATTATTCTCGGTCCTCGCGGCCTCGCGTTGCGGGCCAATCTGCTCGGACAGGTCGAAGACCTGCTGTCGCACACCCAGGTTGAATTCCTGCACGCCCACCTGAAAACCGGGCTCGACGCCACCACTGCGTTACCCGAATCGACAGCTTCGTTGCTGACGCACGGCGTCTCGGGAAAAACATCACTGTTCTGCAACGAGTCACCCGTTGGTACGCCTGACGAACTGGTAGAACGGGCCTTGACATGCATCACCCACGGCGATGACACACAGGCGCAGCGCTATCTCGAACAAGTGCTGGAGGACGACCCGGGCCACGCCGTCGCCGTGCTCGAACTGTTGACGCTGTACCAGCGCAACGGGCTACAAGATGCTTTTCGTGCAACCTGGACGCGGCTATCGAGCCGGAAACTGGCGCTGCCCGAGCTCTGGGCAAGCCTCGACCGCCGCTTCCGCAACAACCCGCCAGCGCAGCAACCCCGCAAAGACAAAAAACACAGGGAGAATCTCATGGACGATCACAGCTTGCTGGAAGACTACTACCTTCTACCCTCACCAGCCGGCGCGTTCTATGCTGTTTCCAGCACCAGCCCCGACCCGATGCGTCGCCTGCTGCTGGCGTTGATGGCAACGCCAACCACACCGAAAACCTCGCTACGAGAACTGGCGAACACCATCGACGCCGAGAGTGAAGACGAGGTGGTCGAGTTGTTGCATCAGGCCCAGACACTGGCATGGATACAGGGTTTCAGCGAGCCAAGAGCCGTGCCTGAACAGCACATTGCCGACACAATGGAAAAACTGCTCACACCGCTGTCGGCCATTGGCAAGGGATTGTTGGTGGACTGGAATGGTTTCGCCTTCGCCCGCCACGGCATCGACGACGAAACGGCCTCGGTACTGTCTGCGCTCGCCACCGACATTGCAGCGGTAGAACGCCGCCACGCCGAACGGCTGCGGCAAACACTCGGCATCTCATCCCAGGGCTGGGCGGCTGTCGATGCTTACGGTGCCAGCCGCATCGGTGCCTGGCCGTTATTCATCGCCAACCACCGATTTCTGATCGTGCTACAGGGTGAGCCGCGCCTGAACCAGCCGGAATTCGTCGAGCTGGTGTGGCTGCTGGTGAGCCGCTATGGCGGAGAAGCGATCGACTAACTCAAGTTTCGGAGTTCATGTCGCATCTAAATCAGCAGTGAGCAACCCATTGATGCAAAACAGATAATGCGTTGCAATAGGTGGTGTCGTTGATTCCGGGTCGCCACATCAGAACCCATGAATCAGTAGTCACGCGCTCAAGACCGGCACCGTCCCTGAAAACAGGGCTGCCACCTCTGACAACTTCCCCCTTTGCCAAAGTCAGCTATAAAGAATAGAAGAAAAAGCGGGGACCCTCATAGCTTGGGCATATAAGCGCTTGATTTATCCAATCAACCAAGATGTTGGAGGTGTCCCCA
>JALSHZ010000079.1 GCA_026981985.1 Gammaproteobacteria bacterium
GCATTGGTCGCGCCATTACAGGTGGCGGAAAGCGTGTTGGCATTACTGCGGCCAGTAAGGGCTGTCGCAAGCGTCATTGGCGCAGCACCGCTACCGTCGTTGAATGTGACCGAATAGGGCATGACCCCGGTATTGCCGTCGCTCAGTGAAAATGCACTGGCGCCGCCACTGCCTGTTGCCGTGACGCTATAGCTGCCCGTACCGTTGCGATAAATACAGGCGTCGGTTGATCCGGTTGCGCTGCCGTCGCTTTGTACTGTCAATGCGATGTCGCTGAGCCCTGAGATTTTTACCTCAGACTGTTTCGTTACCGACAACGTGGTGCTGCCGGTTGACGTTGTTCCCTGGTCACCATCGGTGGCCGCCAGTACGTTGCCGGTGGTTACCGTGGCAACAATCGCCGCCGCGATCGCGATTTTGTTATTGAAGGTCATTGCGTGGTCCTTGATTATGATTGTTATTGTTTGGTGGGATTTTCCAAGTCAGTTTGGTCAATCCCCAGTCCATTGTCGTTTACGCAATCCATTGCGTGGCTCATGCTGCGAAACACAGCAATACAGCAGCCACGGATCCCTTGTCGGGCTTTGGGCGGAAATCTTTAGGAATTTCTGGGTGTCGACGGGGCGATTGTGATGGAGTGCAATATTGGCGGCTGGTTCAGGTGGTCCTGCCAGGAAATGTCAGCGCAGCGAGTAAATAGAGTAGCAGCGCCGACACGATCACGGTCGAGAAGCCCCAGTGCATGGCCATCAAGGTGGCGATGATCGCGCTGATGACCGAGGCGCAGCCGTTGATGCCCCATGCCCAGGGAATCATTGGCCTGGCGTTCATGCCAAGGCTCGCCAGGCCGAGCGGGAATGGCATGCCCATGAAAAACGCCAGCGGCGCAATGGTGATCAGAGTCATGGTGAGCCTGATCGCGAAGGGCATCGTCAATAGTCCGTCGCGCAGCAGGGGGAAGGCAAGCAGAAAAATGCTGCCAATCAGGATGATGGCGGCGGTTGCCATTGCCATGATCTGACGGTGACTTTTGGATGCAGTCAGTTGTTGGCTATACCAGCTCCCGGCGCCGGCAAAAATCAGGAAAGCGGTCATGACCGTGGCGACTGAATAGAGCGGGTGGTGCAGTAGCAGAATAAATTTCTGAATAAAGCTCATTTCGATGAACAGAAAGGCGAGACCCAGTGAGAAAAAAAAGATGGATACGCGCCATACCCGGGGTTGTATGGTCTTTTCGGTCTGCCGTTGCAGATAACGTAACGGCAGCAGAATCAGCAACAGGCTGACGATGGCCGCCTGAACCAGCGCCACCACCAGCACGAGGTAGCCTTGTTCCAGCAGCGCCATGCCGCCACGGGCTCTCAAGGAAAAAATTTCGGTCAGACTGCGCCATTTGAAAAAATGAAAATAGTAGGGCCGGTCATCTGTCGCGGGTGTCAGATTGAATTTGTAGGCCAGGGTGAATGCGGCTGCCTCGTCACCGCCCAACGCTACTGCGGCGCGGTAGAACCAGGGTTCGGCGAGCTGATTGAAACGGTTGGCTTCATTGGCTGACATGCCTGGATACCAGGCGAGGTCAAAGGCGCGTGCTTTGGCAAATGTTTTGAGATCTTCGATTTCGGCACGGCTAAACGGTGAGTTTTTGACGAGTAACGTGGCGATCTGCCAATTACGAATCAGCACCAGCTGCTGCATCGGATTGTCGATGCCTTGTTCGCGTAGCGCGATGACCGCCGTGGCAAACAGCTTGAGTACATCGCGTGGCGGCAGCCGGATCCAGCGGCTGATGCTGAGATAGCCATCATCGCTAACGTGATCGAGATAGGTTTGCAGCGCCTCGACGGTGTAGTGGTAGTGCTCGTTCAGTGCATGGAGTCCGGCGCTGGAGGCACCGAAGGCATCCATCAATGAAAGCTGTATCAGGTCGAATCGCTCAGTGCTGCTGCTGACGAATCCGCGTGCTTCGTCGATATGCAGTTCGACGCTCTCCTGATCGTAGAGGTGTGCCGAGAACGTGCCGAATCGATTGTTGACTAGCTCCACGAGCTGGGGATTGAGTTCGACCGCAGTAATTTTGGCGGCACCATGGTATTTCGCCTGGAGCACATCCGCACCGCCACCAGCGCCAAGGATCAGCACACTCCCCGGTTTGCGCAAATGGTAGGGCAGTGCCGAAGGGACTTCATCGAGATAGCGGAATGCAGCCGCATCGCCGTCATCACGGGTAATCACTGTCATGCCATCGGCATCGGTGAAGATCGCGATCTGTGGTGGTGGCTCGGTGCTGGCCATCAGGCTCAGGCCCGGCGCATGGCGAAACGGGATCGTGTTGTTTGTCACGGCGGTCAGCAGCCCCAGCGGGCTCGACTGCTGGTCGACGATCTCACTGCCCGCGACCTGTAGGGTTTGCGCCAGCCCTTTGTACGGGGAAATCTGCAATTCACTGTGAAAGGTCGCGCCGCTTGTGATCAGGATTGGGATAGCCAGCAGCGCGGCAGTGATGCGAGCCTTGCGATCACGTAGCTCCAGGGCAGCGGCCACCGTCGCCAGCAGTGACAGCAAACCGATGGCGCCCAGGACTGCCAGCGGCATCAACATGAACAGTAGCCCAATGACAAATAGGCCGCCCAGACCGGCGCCAAACAGATCGAAGGCATAGAGCTTGCCGACTTCGTTGCTGAACCGGGTCAGCGCCAGCGCGATGGCACTGGCAGCGAAAAAGAACGGGATTGCGAGCAGCAGGTACATCAGCAGCAACCACCATGGTTGCAGTGGATCCCAGAGCAGCTCTTCGGCGTTGAATGGCAGCTGCTGGGCCAGTAGAAATGCGCCGCTTGCGGTGATGCCGAACAGCCCGACCGCGGCCGTGAAGGCCACCGAAAAATGACGTTCGAGTGGGCGCTGGAACAGTGTGACGAAGCTGCCGCTGGCGCCGTAACCGAGCAGCGCCAGGCTGATGATCATGTAAGCGAAATGATGCCACTGCGTGATCGAAAACAGCCGCATCAACAAGATTTCAACCGCCAGGGTCGCCAGCGACAGCAGCGCGATGGCGACCAGTGGCGGGCGTTGCGTCATCGCTTGTGTCCACCCGTCAGCGGCACGAAAGTCACGGGCATCAGCTGGCGTGTGCGCAGCTCACCCTGTTTGTTCTTTTCCACCAGCACCAGTTGCTGCGTTGCAAAACGGGAGCCGACCGGAATGATCATGCGCCCGCCCGGTTTCAGCTGTTTCACCAGTGGCGGCGGTATATGACTCGCGGCGGCGGTAACGATGATGGCGTCGTAAGGCCCGTGTTCCTTCCAGCCGTAATAGCCATCGCCGAGGCGAACCTTGACGTTGTCATAACCCAGTCGTTTCAGCCGCTTGCGTGCTTTCCGCCCGAGTGTGTCAATGATCTCGATGGAATAGACTTTTTTGACCAGCTCCCCTACGACCGCCGCCTGATAACCGGAACCGGTGCCGATTTCCAGTACCTTGTCACCGGGGTCGAGCTGCAACAGATCGGTCATTACCGCGACGATGTAGGGCTGTGAAATGGTCTGCCCGTAACCGATTGGCAATGGCCGGTTTTCGTAGGCTTGATGACGACGAGTCGGCAGCACGAACTCATGGCGTGGCACTTTGGCCAGCGCCTCGATCACACGCGGATCGAGCTTGTCGTCGTCCAGTTGGGATGCGGTTTCACGAACCTGCTGCTCGATTTCTTCGATCATCTGCTGACGCATCGAATCGAAGTCGGGTTCAGTTGCAGCCAGCGCTGCAGTGAAGCAGGGCACGAGCAATAGTGTGAGCAGAAAAAACCAGCGTCTGTTCAAGATTGTTTGCCTCCCCTTGTACGGATCCATGCGTAGAGAAAACCGCCACGTTACCAACCAGTAGCTGGAATACGGTTTGTCATTGGGGAAATATGGGTATGGGAGGAACAAACTCAACAGCCCGACGACCCAGATCGGTGCCGGGCGGTTGAGGGTTCGGAAGGGTGTTGTTAAACGACGCCCTCGTGCGGCACAAGGAAGTGCCGCCAGATTCAACAACGACTAAGTTGTTGACTCAAGTTTCGGAGTTCAGATTTGCACATCGGCCAGTTCCCCGGGAAAGGTGGAAGCTGGAATGAAGCTCCGTCGCGAAGGAGCCACCAAAAGCCTCCCTTTCGCAAAGGGAGGTTTGGAGGGATTGGTGCTGCGGAGTTTTGGTCTGGTGAGGTGGTATAAATCCCCCTCAATCCCCCTTTGGCAAAGGGGGAAGTTGTCAGAGGTGGCAGCCCTGTTTCCAGGGACGGTGCCGGTCTTGAGCGCGTGACCGCTGATTCATGGGTTCTGATGTGGCGACCCAAGAATCAACAATACCACCTATTGCAACGCATTATTTGTTTTGCATCAATGGGTTGCTCACTGATTTAGATGCGACATGAACTCCGAAACTTGAGTTGTTGTATATGTGAGGAGAGGAAAAATCGCACTTTTTCCTTTCCGTGTGTCGCAAAAGCCCCGGATGGGCTTTTTTGCGACACCCTCTTCAAACGGGAAGCAGAGGGCGTTGGGTATCAGTGACTAATGAGTGCTGACAATTCCGCGGTTTTTGACTTCATGAGTTCAGGGTTGCCCTTGCTTTCGACATTCAAGCGCAAAACCGGCTCGGTATTCGATGCTCTCAGGTTGAAGCGCCAGTCGCCAAAATCCAGGCTGATGCCGTCCGTATCGTCGCGTTCGATGGCATCGTTTTCATAGCGGGAGAGAATGTTGGCTATCGAGGCTTTTGTGCTCGGTACGCGAAAATTGATTTCGCCGCTGCAGGGGTAGGCAGCCATTCGTTCCTGGATGAGCTGTGACAGGCTTTTGCCTGTCGTGCTGATCATTTCAACGACCAGAAGCCATGGGATCATGCCACTGTCGCAGTAGCTAAAGTCGCGGAAATAGTGATGTCCGCTCATCTCGCCGCCGTAGATCGCATCGGTATCGCGCATGGCATCCTTGATGAAAGCGTGGCCGGTCTTGCTTTGAATCGGTACGCCCCCCGCCTGCTTCACGACGTCGATCGTGTTCCAGGTGAGTCGTGGATCGTGAATGATCTTGCTGCCGGGCTGCTTGCGGAGAAAGGCTTCTGCGAGCAGTCCGACAATGTAGTAGCCTTCGATGAATGTACCGTTTTCATCGAACAGAAAGCAGCGGTCGAAATCGCCGTCCCAGGCAATACCCAGATCGGCGCCTGTTTCCCTGATCTTGGCGATGATCTCGTCGCGGTTCTCGGGCAGTAACGGATTGGGCACCCCTTTTGGGAAATGTCCGTCCGGGTCATTGTTCAGCTTGATGAAGTCGAACGGTAGTAGGGGGGCGAGTGCATCGACGATCATGCCCGCGCCACCGTTGCCGGCATCGGTAACGATCTTCAGTGGCTTCAGGCGGTCAATATCGATATAGCTCAGTAGATGCTCGATATAGGATGCCCGGGTGTCGAGTGACCGCTTTGTTCCAGCTGGAGTATCGGGCGCTGGTGGGGTGACGCCGGTCAACACCTGTTTTTCAATATCGGCCAGACCATTCTCACGCCCGATGGGCTTGGCTTGTCGACCGACCAGCTTCATGCCGTTGTACGCTTCGGGGTTGTGGCTAGCCGTCACCATGATGCCGCCATCCATTCCAAGCTGCGCCGTGGCGCGATAGATTTCCTCGGTGCCGCACAGCCCCAGGCTGTAGACATCGACGCCGGCATCGAGTAACCCGCGTTCCAGCGCATCCGTCAGCTCGGGGCTGGTCAAGCGGATATCGTAGCCAGTGACGACTTTTTCCGGTTTCACGACATCGGCGAAAGCCCGCCCGATCCGGTAGGCGGATTCGATATCGAGATCTTCCGGAACGCGCCCGCGAATGTCGTAGGCTTTGAAACAGGATGTTGCGCTGGCGGCGTCAGGCATTCTCTTCAACTCTTCCGTAAGTGTCACTGAAGCGGATGATATCGTCTTCGCCGAGGTAACTGCCGGATTGTACTTCGATCATCTCCAGCGGAATTTTTCCCGGATTGGCGACGCGATGCACTTCGCCCAGCGGAATGTGAATAGACTCGTTCTCGGTGAGCATGGCGACCTTGTCACCACAGGTGATTTCCGCTGTGCCGGTGACCACCACCCAGTATTCGGCGCGGTGGAGGTGTTTTTGCAGTGACAGCGTTGCTTCCGGTTTAACGGTGATGCGCTTGACCTGAAAGCGAGGCCCGGAATCGATGGAGTCATAGTGTCCCCAGGGACGATAGACCTTGCGATGATTTTCAGCCAGGCTCTCGGTTGAGCCATTGAGCGAGGCGATGATTTTCTTGACGTCCTGGGCACGGTGTTTGTTGGCCACGAGCACGGCATCCGCCGTTTCCACGACGACAATGTCTTCAAGCCCAAGGGTGGCGACCATGCGGTGGTCTGAATGGATCAGGCAGTCTTTCGAGTCGATGGTGACCACTTCACCCTTGATGGCGTTGCCGTCGCTGTCCTTTTCACTGTTCTTCCACAGCGCGCCCCATTCACCGATATCGCTCCATCCGGCGTTCATCGGCACGACCACGGCATCTTGCGTTTTTTCCATGACGGCGTAGTCGATCGAATCGGAAGGGCAGGATTCGAAGGCTGTCTTGTTGGGGCGGAGGAAATCGAGATCCTTGACGCCACTGGCCATGGCGGTGCGGCAGGCTTCCAGCATGTCAGGATTGTATTTTTCCAGCTCTTCGAGATAACGGCTTGCCTGGAACAGAAACATGCCGCTGTTCCACAGGTATTCGCCCGACGCCAGATAGTCACGCGCGGTTTTTTCGTCGGGCTTCTCAGTAAAGCCCAGCACCGGGAAAGCTTCCGCAGCGGCGCTCATTTCCTCGACGTTGCCCGCATGAATGTAGCCGTAGCCGGTCTCCGCCTCGGTTGGCACAATGCCAAACGTCACGATTTTGCCTTTTTGTGCAGCACGTGAAGCGATTTGTACCGAGCGCGCGAAGGCATCCGGATCCTTGATGAGATGGTCGGATGGTAGCACCAGCAGCAGCGGGGACTCCTTGCGCAGAATTTGCTGTTCCGCTTGGATAGCTGCCAGCGCGATGGCCGGTGCGGTATTGCGGGCAACGGGTTCGAGAATAATCGAGGCGTCATTCAGCCCTATTTCCAGTAATTGCTCGGCAACAAGGAAACGGTGCTGTTCGTTGCAGACGACAATGGGGTTTGCTTTGTCGATTGCCAAACCACGGAACACGGTTTGCTGGAAAAGCGAATGGTCTCCCGTCAGGTTGAGAAACTGTTTTGGGTACGCTTTTCTGGAAACTGGCCAAAGACGTGTGCCCGACCCCCCGGACAGTACGACAGGTATGATATTCATTTTGCCTCGATGAGGTGCCCACCTCGGTTATTTTCAATAGTGTGAAATCAGCGAAATTACTGACGTATCTATTGTCATTGTAGGAGGGATGGGGACGAGGGTGAGTGACTGGCGTCTCAGATATGGCAGCAACCCGGGGGATTACCGGGTTGCCGCAAGGAGGTTGTTTGATGTCTGTTGCCCCGGGGTGGGCTTGTGCCGACTACTCAGGCCGCATATGCGGAAACAGCAGCACATCCCGAATCGAGGGTGAATCGGTCAGCAGCATGACCAGGCGGTCGATGCCGATGCCTTCGCCGGCGGTGGGTGGCATACCGTGTTCCAGGGCGCGAATGTAGTCGGCGTCGAAGTGCATGGCCTCGTCGTCGCCGGCATCTTTTTCCGCGACCTGCTGGCGGAATCGCTCGGCCTGGTCTTCATAGTCGTTGAGCTCAGAGAAGCCATTGGCAATTTCACGGCCACCAACGAAGAATTCGAAGCGATCGGTGACGAAGGGATTGTCGTCGTTGCGCCGCGCCAGCGGTGACACTTCGGCGGGGTAGGCGGTGATGAAGGTCGGGTCCATCAGGCGGTGCTCGACGGTTTTTTCGAAGATCTCGATCTGGATCTTGCCGAGACCGTAGCTATCTTTCAGCGGGATGCCGAGGCGGGTGGCGATCGCTCTTGCCTGGTCGATATCCTCAAGTGCTGCGGCGTCGATGTCATCGTTGAAGTGGAGAATGGACTCGACCACGCTCATGCGGACAAAAGGCTTGCCGAAATCATAGTTTTCGCCTTGGTATTCGACCTGGCTGCTGCCGAGGACATGCTGCGCCAGTTGTCGCAGCATGTCCTCGGTGAGGTCCATCAGGTCGAGGTAGGTGGCATAGGCCTCATAGAATTCGACCATCGTGAATTCAGGATTGTGTCGCGTCGACAGCCCTTCGTTACGGAAGTTACGATTGATTTCGTAGACGCGCTCGAAGCCCCCCACGACCAGACGCTTGAGATACAGTTCCGGTGCAATGCGCAGATAGAGTTCCATATCGAGCGCATTGTGGAAGGTTGTGAAGGGGCGTGCGGTGGCGCCACCGGGAATGACCTGCATCATCGGGGTCTCTACTTCGAGAAAGTCCCGTTTGTTCAGGTAGTTGCGAATGAAATTGATGATCTCGGTGCGCATCCGGAAAGTCTTGCGCACCGGTTCGTTCATGATCAGGTCGACATAGCGCTGGCGGTAGCGCTGCTCCATGTCGGTAAGCCCATGAAACTTGTCCGGCAGCGGTCGCAGGGATTTGGTCAGCAGACGAATGCTGTCCACCTTGATGCTCAGTTCGCCCTTCTGGGTTTTGAACAGCTTGCCTTCGGCACCGACGATGTCGCCAATGTCCCAGGTTTTGAAGTCGGCATAGACACCATCGGGAAGGGCATCGCGCTGTACATAGAGCTGAATTCGCCCGGACATGTCCTGCACCGATGCGAAACTTGCCTTGCCCATCAGCCGCTTGGCCATCATCCGGCCCGCCACGGCTGCACGAATCTCGTTCTCCTCGAAGAACTCCCGGGGTTTTTCGTCGTACTCCGCATGCAATTCGCTGGTTACCACATTGCGGCGGAAATCGTTGGGGAAGGCCACACCGGACTCTCTCAACCGTTTCAGCTTCTCGCGGCGTTCGGCAATCAACTTGTTTTCGTCGCGGGGAGATTGGGTATCAGACATGGTATGGCGTCCGTAGTGGTGTGAAAGGGGGGAGCATTATAAGGTATCTGGGCACAGAGTCAGCCGTAACGATTCAGCTAGCCATTTTCGCTGTCATCGCCGATCCGGGACACGATCATCAGTTGCAGTGACTCCATGCCCTGATAGCGGTTGATGCCCAGCGTATAGGCGATGTGCAGCGTATCGCCTATATCGGGCCATTCCGCTGGGTCGATGTTGAACACAATGGCTTCGACGGGCTGGCTACCGTCGTGGGGCAGCAAGCTGTACTTGATGTGTCGTTCCCTGAGTATGCGTCGCCCCTGGACAGTGAATTTGCCGTCGAACGTGGGTTCGGGGAAGGCCTGGCCCCAGGGGCCGCAGTCTTGCAGCAAGGCGGCGGTTTGCAACGCGAGATCTGCGCTGTCGAGTGTGCCATCGGAAATAACGACGGGGTCGAGCGCTGTTTCGGGCAGCATCTCACGCACCGCTGTGTCGAAAGCTTGGCGAAAATCTTCGAAGTGGCGCCGTGGAAGCGACAGGCCCGCTGCCATGGCGTGGCCGCCGAATTTCTCGATCATGCCGGGGTTCTGGCTATGTACCCGCTCCAGTGCATCGCGCATGTGCAGGCCAGGAATCGAGCGTGCCGAACCTTTCAGCGTCCGGTCGTCTGCGGCAGCAAAGGCAATCACGGGGCGGTGATAGCGTTCTTTGATGCGCGAGGCGACCAGGCCGACGACGCCCTGATGCCAGTCGTCATGGTGCAGCGCCACGCCCCACGGCAGCGCATCCTGTTGTAGCCGTAACGTGCTGCAGATTTGTAGCGCTTGCTGCTGCATGTCGGCCTCGATCTGACGGCGTTCCCGGTTCAGGTTGTCCAGCTCACTTGCGTAGCGTTCGGCTTGTTCAGGATCATCGGTCAGCAGGCATTCGATGCCGAATGACATGTCCTCCAGTCGCCCGGCGGCGTTGAGTCGGGGGCCGACGATGAAGCCCATGTCACTGGCGCGCGCGGCTGCCGGGTCTTTTCCTGCCACCTTGAGCAGCGCGAGAATACCTGGGCAGGCTTGACCAGCGCGGATTCGTCTAAGCCCTTGTTCGATGAGAATCCGGTTGTTGTGGTCGAGGGGCACGACATCTGCAACGGTACCGAGTGCCACCAGGTCGAGAAAACGGGCCAGATTCGGTTCGGCCACAGCGTTACGCGCAAACCAGCCGGACTCCCGCAGTAGATACCGCAGCGCGATCAGCAGGTAGAACATCACGCCTACGCCAGCCAGCGCCTTGCTGGGAAAAGGATCGCCCGGCTGATTCGGATTGACGATTGCCAGCGCCTCGGGCAGCTCGGAGCCGGGCAGATGGTGGTCGGTGATGATCACGTCGATGCCATGTTCACGCGCCCGGGCCACGCCAGGATTGCTGGCAATGCCATTGTCGACGGTGATGATCAGGTCAGGCTGGTCACTGGCGGCCACGTCGACGATCTCCGGCGACAGGCCATAACCGAAGTCGAATCGGTTCGGAATCAGATACGCCAAGCGGTGGAATCCCATGGCGCGCAGGCCGCGCATGGCCAGTGCGGTACTGGTGGCGCCATCGGCGTCGTAGTCGCCGATGATGACAATGGAACGATTCTGTTCCAAAGCCTGCTGGAGATGTTCGGCAGCAGAACGAATGTTTTTCAGCTGCCAGACATCGGCCAAGTGATTCAGGCTGTAATCCACCTCCTGCGGTGATGCAATGCCACGCGCTGCGAATACGCGCGCCAGCAGGGGATGCAGCGTGTTCAGGGCCGCGGCAGGGGGTGCTTGTCGGCGGATCAGGCGGCGCGTGCTCACAGTAGCTGGGCCAGTGATTTGGGCTGGCGCCATATCTTCCAGTGGCTGCGGCGTGAAAGCGAAAAGACTTTGCCATGACAGGGTATGACAGTGAGGCGGGTGAGGGCGCCAGAACGCAGCGCCTCGACCATGGGGGCAATCCACTGTTGTTCGATGCGGGCAACGGCTTCCTGCCAGCTGTGGATGTCATCGTTTTCCGCTGCTGCCATCAGCCCGTCATGCACCACGAGTAGCCGCCTGGTCTGATCGAGCAGCTTGGGCTCGAATCGTTCGGGCGGTGTCATATGCTGCTGCCCGCTGACTTGCGCACAACGTTGCGGCAAGGGGTGGTTGCTGATCGACAGCTCATGCAGCGGTTGTAGCGGGCGCTTTGCTTCGCCGCCGCCCCAGAGCCAGATGGCGTTGGCTGTCAGCTTCCCTTCGCGTTCCCGGCGCTGGTTGAATGGGGCGCTGTGGAGGAGCATTTGCAGCTCATTGCCCAGTTGGTGAAGACGCGCAGCATCGTCACCGCTGGGCATTTGATCGGCGATGCCCGTTCCCACAACCTGAGACAGTGGCGTGGTGCGCACTGTCAGGCGCTGGTCGAAGACGAGGTAGCCATTGCCGCTGTCATCCAGATGGTGGCGGATGCCCGTGGGTTGCAGGTATTGGTTGATGTGCTGGTGGAGTTCGTCAGACTCTTCATGTGTCAATGGCGCGATACTGGTCAGTATCAGATCCCGCATGCCGGCCTCGAGATGAACGGCGCTGGCATGAAATACATGGTGGCCGTCGATGCCGCTCAGATGGCCTGCGCTGGGCAGTTCGTCACCTGCTTGCCAGCCTGGGTCGTATTGTTGCCAGATGGTTGCTTCGAAACCGTCGGCAAAGCCGCGCCGGGTCGCAGCCACGGATAACGCTCTTTCCAGCGTGGGGAAGGTTGGCAGGGTGGCGTAGCTACGGCTCCAGTCGTGCAAGCGATCGAACAGGCCGGGGATAACGAAATCGAGTTGCATATCCTCTCTTGGTTGGCGGGCCGATTTTCCGCTGAAAGTAACATTTTCTACGCCGCCAATGTGCTGCAATTCCTTAGTGGTGTGCACAAGCGGTTGGGTGAAAAAGTGTGGAACACAGAAATTTTGTGACAGCTTCCCCGTCAATCGTGATGAACGGCGTGTTTTCCCGGATCAAGGCTGGCGACAGCTAACAGTCGGAGTATTACACTGTACGCGTACATTCATTGGATGTGACTCCTCCTGAGTTATTTGCCGCCTATCAAGGCGGCTTCTTTTTGCCTGCCGAAACTACACAGCTTCCAAGTAACTTCCCACTAAACCGGTCGCATGGCAACCACGAAACCTCCTTTGCCCGCCCGAGCATCGCAGGCTCAGTCGGGATCAGCCCACAGGGGCAGGCCATGGATGGCCTGCGTCGGCCGTCACGAAGGGACGTGTCGGCCGACCCCCGGCTGGGCCGAGAAGCGCAGGAAACAGCGGGGAATCGGGGCGGCATTTTTTGGTACCTTTTTGTTGCTGTTGACAAAAAGGTACTCGGGGCCGTGGCAAAAGGCCGGGGCGGAAGCAGCAAAGCTTGATTGGCCACGAAACAATACCACCACGCTTTCCAAGTGCTGAAGCCAACAAACCTGATCTCCCGCTTGTTGTCCTTAGTATTCATATCAAGCGAGGTGGTATGGGTTTCGCGCTCGTCAACGCTACAATTCTTCCAACCTATTCTCGCACAGCGCGAGTTCCATTTTTTGCTCGTCCAAAAAACGGAACCCAAAAAAGGACGCCCCACACACGCTTGATTCCGTTGCCGGGCACGCCTTCCGAGGTCAGCTTGAGCGGCTTCCTGCCGCGCAAGCTTCAACCGGCCATCCATGGCCGGTTGCCCCCTCCAGTCGCACCCGGCAGCGGCGCGTGCGAAGGGGAAAGAAAACCCGGTGGCCGAGGGGCTATTGAACGGCTGGTCAATATCATGCGCATTACTTTTCGGTGCGTGCCCGCTGGGTGGGCTGGGGCTCTGAGCAGTCTCGGGTCTATTGCCCCATCAGTTCAGTCGTTTTTGTCCGCGATATTCGTAGCTGTTCTGCCGCAGCCTACTGCAGTGCTTCCAGACGTTTTTCCAGTGCCGCGAAACGGTTTGGATTCACATACTGAAAAAGCTCTTTGCCATTCTCATCGAGAATAATTGCCAGTCCCTTGTCTGGATACAGCCACAGCGACCGCTCCTCTTCCAGCGCACGATATTTGGCTGGTTTGCCAAATCGCTTGGTAATCAGTTCGGCATCGCTCGATGGTGTGGGGATGTAGGTGATTTCGCGGATTTTCAGTTCGTGGGCCGCTTTCAGCTCATCGTCGCCCAGCTCGAATTTCCAGGAACCACTGGGTTGGGGTTCGCGGTTATAGCGACCGGCCCAGAGCGTTTGCAGCTGTTCCGGGGTGGCTGCCAGCCGGACGATGATCTTGGCGCTGATGGGGCCCAGCTGCACCTTGTCAAAATAGGCCTCGACCGATTCGGGCTCGTCCCCTTTGCTGAAAATGCCGACCGTTGGGTGGGCATGCCAGGTCTTGACCGCATCCCATAGTGTCGTTTCTTCCAGCGTAACGTCGAATACTTGCAGATGGCTCGCGTCGTTGACGCTGATTTGCCAGGGCAGGTTGTCGACCTTGATTTCACGCTGTTCGCAGGCGCTCAGCAGTGCCAACAGCAGCATGAGCATCAGGACTGGGAATGTCCGGGTGGTCTTCAGATTCATGTGGGGGTTCCGCTGTCGGTGGCCACGCTGCGGTTCAGATGACCTTGTAGAAAATATTGAGTGCCGGTCGGTCGTCCACCAGTTTGCCAAGGCTGATTTCACCTTCCGATGCCAGTGGCGTCTCCTCGCGGCGAATGTAGTAGGCGCGGCCTTGTTGCAGACGGATGTAGATGCCGTTGGTGGACTGGTCGCGCAAAATGAATTTGTTGCGACGGTATTCGATGACGGCGTGTTGCCGCGACACCATGGTGCCATTGATCGTCAGGTTGCACTCCAGATCACGGCCAATAATGAAGGGCGTGTCTTCGGGCTTGATGCTGAATTCCTGACCGCAATGCCGCAGTTGCAATATGGCATCGCCGGTTGCCAGCTTGTCGATGGGCATCACGCCGGTCAGATCGTCGCTGCTGCCTTTCCACAGAATCTCGTAGATTTCGACTGGTTCGGAACGCCCCTTGACCTCGACCTTGTCGTAGGGGCGGAAGGCGAGGTCGACATTCGTCGGCAGCCGGTCGATGGTGTCCTTGGTGGTGAGAATCTGCTCGGCCTTGGCGGCCGATGTCACGCGTGCGGCGACGTTGACGGTATCGCCAAAGACATCGCCTTCGGTGATCAGGCCAATGCCGGAATGGACGCCGATGTGCATCATGATCTTGAGCTCATCGAACATCATCTCTTCGGCGAGTGACTCCTGAATCGAAACTGCGGCTTGCAGCGCATCCTGAGCCTTGTCGAACATGCACATGATGTCGTCGCCGGCGGTCTTGATGACGGTGCCACGATTGCGCTCGACCAGGTCGCGTACCAGCCCGAGGCACTGCGAGATCGTGAACTGTGCCTCGATATCGCCCAAGCGCTCGTACAGCCCGGTACTGTCCGCAACGTCGGCGAACATGATGGTATATTCTTCTCTTTGTGGTGCTTTCATTGTGACCGTGTTGATCAGGGAAACCTGGTTGATTCGCCGTGCTCCCCGCTGGACCCCGCTTTGAGTTATGACTCAAACTTGTAACTGCTCAGCTTACCCCCTTGTTTGCGCCAACTCTGCGTTGGAAGTGCTTATTTACGCTTGTAAACTGCGCGCTTCCGCCTTGATTTGACGCAAAACGGGGGCAATCTGAGCAGTTACGGGACTGTGCTGAGTAATACCCAAACTTTTGTTTTATAAAACGTGTCGTGCAGCTACGTTAAGTGCGTCACAGAATACCATAGACAGAATTGTGCTTCCTACCATTTCAGACAAGTCGGGGTCATTTTTGGAAGGGATGACCTGATTTCCACATCATCGAGATAATGCATTGAAAATTCGACACTATGGCGTGATGTTGCTGATGTTGTGTGCTACCGGCAGCGTTGCCGCCGACTGGACGGCATCGGTCGATACCGTTGTCGACAGCGCACGCGAGTATGGCGGCAAAGCGCTCGAAGCCACGCGCGAATACGGCAGCAAGATGATCGACAGCTCCCGCGACTACCGAGACAGTTGGTTCAATGCGGCGCCTCAGCCGGTGACCGAGGCCGAGATCGAGGCGCAGAAGCAGGAGCAGTTGCGGCAAATCTGGGGTAAGACACTGCGCCGGCTCGACGAGGCACGGGAACTCGATGCCCGCATTGAGAAGGCACCGGCGTCACGCTGGTTCGACGAGGATCGCGAATCGCTGCGGCAGGATCGCAATGATGCCTTTGCAACGCTGGCGGCGCTACTGCAAGACCCTTGGATTCTCAAGCATCGGGAACACATCGATCGTTTGCAGGACAAGATCGACTCCCTCAACGACAAGATCAGCGAACTGAAAGAGCAGCGGGTCACCGCGCTGGCTGGCGAGCGCAAAGAGATCGATTCGCGTATTGCCGAGGCGAGAAATGACATTGCAGCGCATGAGCAGTCTATCGCCGTCGAGCGGGGCAACTTGCAGAAACGCTTCCGCCTGGCCGGGCTGGAACTGGATCAGGCGCAGTTGACGGCGCTGTTGGCGCGGGTCGATGCTGATGACCTGGTTGGCATGGCGGTCACCTTCGACACACTGGCCGACATCACCCGCAAACTGATGCAGTTGATGCGGGATTCGGGTGAGGATTTGCGTCAGGCGCGTCGCTACTATGGCATGTATGTCGCCTTGCTCGAATTCGTGCTTTATATGCAGGACGGTTACCTCGACAAGCTCGACAACAACTACTTGCCGCGGATTGCTGCTGTACTGGCCGACACCCGTCGGGTCCAATCGGAGTCGTTGCGATTGCTGTCGGGCGAATCCTCGGCAGCGCGCAAGGCGATTGTTCGACACAACATCGAAGCGCAGCAGCTGACCCTGAAGGTTGCCCGCCTGTATCGCCAGGAACTCAAGGCACAGAAAGCGCGGATCGAGCGTGCCCGCGAGGTCGTGCGACGTGACTACCGGGTGGCGCGGAACACCTATGACACGGTTCGGATCGGCGCCGATCTGGTACGCCTGATGCAGGTCAGCCAGGAGGCATTCGCGGCGGTCATGAGTATACAGATTCCCGAGATTGCCCCGTTCGAGAATCTGGAGATGCAGCGCAAGTTCGAAGAGCTGTCGCGGCTGATTGGTGATTGAGTGGTGAGCGCCAAACCGGACACCCATACCGCCATGCGGCAGCTGATCGAGCAGATCAGGACATCGCTGCAGGGCGAGCGCATATAAATCAACGTGAAAATAATACCTTAGCGCGGTAGTTATCATCCCATGCAGCTTTGCGGCGCTTTTTTGCCAGGCTCAACGCAGATGGCTCCCGCTCAAACAGGTTCA
>JALSHZ010000080.1 GCA_026981985.1 Gammaproteobacteria bacterium
CTATAGAATGATGATGCTTCTGAGGCAGGGGTTTGAAGCTAATCCCTGGATTGCCGAAAAAGCAGGAAAAATACGCAAAAACCCTGTCAAGCTTTTTTTATGGTTTTTTTGCGCTGAGTAGTTACTTCTCGCGTTTGTTAAACATGCGTTGAAGCATTGGTAGCCCGGAGTCAACGTAGTCGTGAATTATCACTAGAGTCTTACCGTCTGATTCTCTATGAATCCTACCGGCATACTGGGCTAGCGAGCCTTTCCAGGCAATGGGCATGGCAAGGAATAGTGTATCCAGCCTTGGCAGGTCAAAACCCTCTCCCACATACTTTCCAGTGGCGACCACTACCTGTACTGAGTTCAAATGCTCATCAACGCGCTTACGTTCAGCGGCTTTCATTGCACCCTTCAGAATGATGGAATCAACACCTTTTTCTTTGAGACGACTGTTAATCGTTTCCGCATGTTCGCGTCTTTCAGTGAGGACGAGTGGGTGCCTGTTGTCGCGAACACTATCTATTACGTTTGACACAATTAGTTGCGTGCGGTCATCGTTTTCCATTATCTATCGGTAGGCATCAGTGATTTTAGGTCGCTCTTCTGGCCGAGTCAGATGTGGTGGCGGAGTATCATAGAGCTGATGAACCTGAACTTCTTGCACGAAATTCTCTTCAGTTGAGCTTTTGACTTTATGGCGAACGGGGCCGGCAGCCATAAAGATGATCTTCTGGTGACCGTCCTGTCTCTCTGGGGTGGCAGTAAGGCCGAGCACATATTTCGCGCGAACCTCCTTCAATACCATCTCAAATCGCGGCGCAGATAGATGATGACATTCATCAATTATCACATGCCCGTAATCCTGGACAATGGGAGAGACCGTGTTGTCTTTCCTGTTAACCAGACTTTGATATGTGGCGACATCAATGATTCCGCTAGGACTTTTCCTGCCTCCACTGATTACGCCAACTTTTGCTTCCGGCAAAAATGCACGCAGTCGTTCCTGCCATTGGTCAAGCAGTTGGTGACTGTGTACCAGAATAAGCGTATTCACTTTGCGCCTGGCTATCAGCCCGATAGCCGTCACGGTTTTTCCAAACGCTGTAGGTGCATGCAGTATGCCTGTATCGTGTTTGCTCATTGCTTTGACTGCGGCTCGCTGATTTTTCCGCAAGGTGAACAATGGCGTTATGCCAGAAAGTCTGGTGCCTGACTCACGCTTGTCATCGATTTGTGCTTCTATATTATTCTCTTTCAATAGCGACAGTGCATCGTCCAGACACCCGCGAGGCAATGCCAGGTAGCCACGTTCAATGCGTGCACAGGAAATGAATCGTGGGATGCCGTGGGTAGAAAAACGAAGTGCCTGTGTTTTAAAGAAAACCGGATTTGAAAAGCTGGCCAAACGCCGTAATCTTGCTGACAGGGGCCCTGGCAGTGATTTCATCTCAAAGTAGATGTGGTTGGCTAGCGTTACCGTAATCTGCTGTGGCGGGCTTTCGAGAACCAGAGGCTTGGGTTTTTCTGTTATCTCCCAGGGCGGCCGGATGTCGGTAACGTCCTGCTCTGAAATCAGGCTTGCTTTGGGGGAAATCTGTGTAAGAAGCTTATTTATTTCCTGCCTGGAAAGTCTCTTTATTTTCGCGAGGTACTGCCATTGGTCTTCCATGACATTCAATTCTTCATCAACAAACAAACTATTGCCCGCTTGTCTGGCTTCGCGCTGTAGTGGTAGGGCGATCAAGTTGCCGAATCCCCCTTCAGGCAGAATGTCCTGATTGGGAAACAATCTGTCATAGGAGTTGAAAGACAGTTTTGGAAAAATTTCCATCGCTTTATCAAGGAGACCGAGTCCCAACAAGCGCGCTTCGTTAGCGGGGGTCTTTTCATCGAAAAATATCCATAGATGGGCGCCATTCCCTGAGCGTGAAATTTCTACTGCATGCGGCACACCATGTTGGGTGCAAGCGCTGGACATGGCTTTTACTTCATCTTGCCAGCTTCCTTTGTCGAAATCAGCGGCCAGCAAGTAACAAGTGTTGTCGTGGAGCAATGGATACAGGCCGACAACCTGTTGCCCGGCCAGGTGGCGATAGAAGACCTGATCGTTTAACTCGCTGAACTGGCGGTGATTGCAGTCCTGGCATTTGATCCGCGGCTTATTGCAGATATCCTGTACCCACTCATTGTCACAAGCGACGGAATAGCCGCTGCGCCCCTGCTTATTTTGCCAGCGATAGGCATAAATGTCGGTGCGGCCACGAAAAAGGCCTCTGAATATCGCTATCTTTTGTTCTGGAGTGAGTGCGGCCGAAGCACGAAGGGTTGGTTTCGATTCTTGCAGTTCTTTCCTGAGTGCGAGAAGTTGCTGTTTCTCCCGCTCAAGTTCAGCCAATCTCTCATCGATGGCCAGGATATTGCGAAACTTCTCACCAGCGGGATTCCGGTCAGGCATGCGCTTGTGGTGGTTCGAGCAGCGACTCGGCCGGAATCCCCAGGCGGGTGCGGGTCACGCAGACGAGTAGCTCGATGAGTTTTGCTTTCCAGCGTGTTGAAGTGCTGACCTTTGAGTACCCCGAGCAAGACTTCGGACACGCCCGCCGCACCGTGGCAGGGGCCCGTGCTGTTCTTCCTGCCGAGGCAGTAGTCTTAGATTTCTTGCCATTGCCGCAAGGGCAGGGATCATTGCGACCGATGCGTTGTGTTTTCATAGCACCATCTGCTCAGCGTTGATTTCATGCCACGGCAGTACCGTGATATCGGAGCGGTTCTGCCGGGCATCACCGCCGTAAACCAGCCACGCCTTTCCGGCGGTTTCACCTGCCAGCTTTCGCCAGAAATCCAGTCCCTTGAAGTAATCCTTGTTGATGGTTTGCCCGGATTTGATTTCCAGCGGTGACAGATGGGTTCCATGGTCAATCAGCAGGTCCACCTCATGTCCCGATCGATCTCGCCAGAAGTAAAGGTTCGAGGCCTCGCCGGCGTTGTAACGGGCCTTGAGCAATTCACTGATGACCCAGGTTTCGAACAGGGCGCCCCGTTGAACATGGGTAGCCAGTTGTTCGTTGTCCCGGATGCCGAGCAGCCAGCTGGCAAGCCCCGTATCCAGGAAATAGAGCTTGGGGGTTTTGACCAGACGCTTGTTGAAGTTCTGGTGATGCGGCGGCAACAGATGCACGATATAACTGGCTTCCAGCACGGATATCCATGATTTGGCCGTATTGTGGGTGATGCCGCAGTCATTGGCTAGCGAGGAAAGATTGAGCAATTGGCCGGTCCGGCCCGCGCACAATTTCAGGAAGCGTTGAAACATGCTCAGATCCTGTACATTGATCAATTGCCGGACATCGCGCTCCAGATACGTGCGCACATAGTTGCCATACCACGGGTGCGGTTCGAGTCCGCGGTCGAAGATGGGAGGGTAGGCTCCGTCGAAGAGTACCTTGTCGAGATTCCCGCCAATTTTTCCTGACCTTTGTAATTCGTCGTAGGTCATGGGCAACAGCGTCAGTAATGCGGCCCTGCCCGCCAGGCTTTGTGTGATACTCGATAACAGACCAAATTGTTGCGATCCAGTCAGGATAAATTCGCCAGGTTGTTGGCGTTCATCGACGTGCGTCTGGAGATAGGAAAACAGGGCAGGGCAGCGTTGCGCCTCGTCCAGAATGGCGCCTCCACTGAACTGATTCAAAAAACCACGCGGATCCGCTTCAGCAAATTCCCTTTGGTCGAGATCCTCGAGCGAGACATAACGGTGATCGGGAAAGGCATGCCTCACCAGCGTGGACTTGCCGGACTGGCGAGGCCCGGTGACCACAACCACCGGATAGTCTACGGCGAAGTGTTGAAGCCTGGGTTCGGCGTTGCGGGGAATATACGTCATGGCGTTTTTCGGCTACTACCTGCCTGCATTATGGGTAAAAGTGGCTAATTGTCAATGCAATTATCAATTAGCCTAACCACCTCAAGATACCCCTTTTCAAGCCGTTTCGCGGTTCGCAATTAACCGCTGGCGCTTCAGGGTCGTGCGCGATTGCCGCTGGATTTGGTGTGCTTGGCGACGGATTCTCGCAATTCATCCATGTGATATTGTCGGTATTGGTGCGTCTGTGATGGTGGCGAGCACATCAAACGCTTCCCCTTTTGTTTTTCCTCAGTTGCGACGGCGTGAAGCCGTATTTCCGTACAAAGGCTTTGCTGAGTGATCGCGCGCTGCTGAAACCTACCTGTTCTGCAATGTCTTCCAGCGCCAACGCCGAATGTTTGGTCAGCTGGTGCGCTTTCATCATGCGGCAGTTGGCGATGTAGGCCAGCGGCGGCATGCCGATGGTTTTATGAAACTGGCGCGCAACGGTGGCGCGCGACATGCCGGTTTTTTCACCCAGCGATTCCAGTGTCCAGGGCTGTTCCGGCTCGCGGTGAATCAATTCCAGCATGCGGTAAATGCGCCGATCCGATAGCGCTGAAAGAAAGCCGCTCAGGTGGGGATTCTTGTCTACATAGCGATACAGCAGTTGCAGGAAAAGCACCTCGGTGAGCCGATCGACCAACGCTGTTCTTGGCACCTTCGTGTTATCCATTTCCGCATCGATCAGCAACGCTGTCGTCCACAGTGGATCATCTGCAGTAATGTCGGAAAAATGCATGACTTCCGGCAGTGCATCGAGAAGCGGGTGCAGCATGGCTTTTTCGTAGTGGACGAAGCCGCAGATCAGTTTGTTGGTGATATCACCTTGCTGGAACAGCGGGTTGCCCAGTTCACAGGCTGCGCCAGCGCGCTCGCTGGGCACCAGCTCCCGGTCGGGCTGATCGGCGATCCAGTGCATATTGCCCTGTGGTAGCAGCACGATGTCCATGTGCTTGAGCCGAACCAACGTATTCTCATCACCCGCGCCCAGTACGCAATCGCCATCCAGTGCGATATGAAATCGCGGCGCAGGTGCAGCCTCCAGCTGCATGCCCCAAGATGCCGCCAACTGTGAGCGGAAGAAGATACTGCCGCGGAAACGCAAGGTTTCCAGCACATCCCCCAGCACATCGAAGCTGTTGTCGAAGGGTGTGCAACGCTCTGATACGACTTTTTGCATAAGGATGTCTGTTACTTGTTTTCAGCATGGGAAACCACCGCAAGCCCGGACGATAGGTTAGCCGTATCTTTTAAAGGATGGAAGAAATGCTGCGACGGCGCATTGATACGCTCGGACACTTTTTTGCTACGGGTAAATACCAGCAATTTTGCCTGCATGTCCTAGCATGACAGCTCCCAAATACTTTCACTGACGAGGCAGAACAATGCGCATACGAATGAGCAAATTGGCACGCTACCCCCTGGCCATTGCTGCCGGCTTACTGGTGCAGTTGACCAGTACATCGGTGATGGCGGGCGAGTATTACACCATCAAGGATGGCGAGTTACAGCGCCCAACCGGCTACCGCGAATGGGTCTATGTGGGTACGCCATTGACGCCGAATGAGCTGAACGATGGCAAGGCGGCTTTCCCCGAGTTTCATAACGTATACATCGACCCGGAGAGCTGGGCACACTGGAAAAAGACCGGTGAGTTTCGTGACGGCACGATTCTGATGAAAGAGCTGATCAGTGTGGGGACCAAAACCGCAGTGAGCGGCAAGGGCTATTTCATGGGTGAGTTCGTTGGCCTGGAAGCGACTATCAAGAGCAAGCAGCATTTCCGGGATGAGCCGGGTAACTGGGCTTACTATAGCTTCTCCAGCAAGGACCACAAAACCTTGTCGGAAACGGCCAAACCCTTTCCCGCCGCAGCCTGTAACGCCTGTCACGCGGGTGCGGCCAAGGACGATTTCGTTTTTACCCAGTTCTACCCGGTGCTGAGTGCGGGCAAGGGAGCGGGCGAGAAGGCCTCAGGTGGTTTCGATGCCGATCTGATGAATCACTACGTTGAACCGCAAGCGAAGAAGTGATTCGGTCGTAAAGTCAGCATCCCAGTGCAGGGAAACTGCTTTGATGGGGTGGGTTTGATAGATTCTGGTGTACGACAACGGAGGATTGAATGACCGACATCCAATTCAAAAACACCCGCTTCGATCCGGATCGGATCGAGTTCCATGACATCGCCAAACAGATGGCGAAATCGGTGGGTTACACGGCAGACCTCACCGTCGATGGGCAGTTGGCGCAATTGCTGCGTTTGCGGGTGTCACAACTCAACCCTTGTTCCTATTGTCTGATTCTGCACAGTCGGGCGGCAAGGGAGCAAGGCATTACGCAGGAGAAGATCGACCATCTGCCCAGTTGGCGTGAGAGCACCCTGTTCAGCGCTGAGGAGCAGGCGGCGCTGGCCTATTGTGAGGCATTGACGGACTATGACCTGCAATCGTTTCCGCCGGCGCACGAGGCGCTGGCGGCCTTGTTCGATGAACAGGCCATTGCCGAAATCGCAGCCATCGTTATCAACATGAATCTGTGGACGCGCCTTAAGCTGGCCCAGGGCGCGACACCCACAGCCTGAGGAAGCCCGACACCATGAAACAGTACAAGAAAGACCCTGACGCCATTGCCCGGCTGAGCCCGGAGCAGTACCGCGTAACGCAGCAAAGCGGTACCGAGCACCCCGGTACCGGCGAGTACCTGCACAACGACGAACCGGGGCTGTATGTGGATATCGTCTCCGGCGAACCACTGTTCACCTCGCGCGACAAGTTCGATTCCGGTTGTGGCTGGCCCAGTTTCAGCAAGCCGGTCGGCGAGGATTTCATCAATGAGGTGAAAGACAGTAGCCACGGCATGATCCGCATCGAAGTGCGCTCCAGCCACGGCGATTCCCATCTGGGCCATGTCTTTACCGATGGGCCGCAGGAGCTGGGCGGGCTGCGCTACTGCATCAACTCGGCCTCGCTGCGCTTCATCCCGCTGGACGAGATGGAGGCCGAAGGCTACGGTGACTATATTCCCCAGGTAACAGGAGAAGATGATGGCAATTGAAAAGGCAATATTGGCCGGCGGCTGTTTCTGGGGCATGCAGGATCTGTTTCGCAAGCAGCCGGGCGTGCTGCGCACCCGCGTGGGCTACACCGGCGACCCGGACACGCCAAATGCCACCTACCGCAACCACGGCAACCACGCCGAGGCCATCGAGATCGAGTTCGACAACGAACAGACCAGCTACCGCAAACTGCTGGCCTTCTTCTTCCAGATCCACGATCCGACCACGCCGGACCGGCAAGGCAACGACCGCGGGCCGTCCTACCGTTCAGAGATCTTCTACACCACCGAAGAACAACGCCAGGTGGCGCTGAAGACCATCGACGATGTGAATGCGTCGGGCTTGTGGCCAGCGCCGGCCGTCACCAAAGTCAGTCCGGCCGGGGATTTCTGGGAGGCCGAGCCGGAGCATCAGGATTATCTCGAACGCTATCCCGGTGGCTACACCTGCCATTTCCCGCGCCCCGACTGGGTGCTGCCGGATTGATGCGCGTCGGTTTTGGCGGCGGCTGCCACTGGTGCACTGAGGCGGTGTTTCAGTCGTTGCACGGTGTGTCGCGGGTCGAGCAGGGGTATATCCGTTCCATGCCGCCAGATGATGCCTGGTCGGAGGCAGTGATCGTGCATTTCGAGCCTGAGACAACCCGTCTCGAAACACTGATCGACGCACACCTGCATACGCATTCGGCGACCAAGCGGCATGCCTTGCGCGAGAGATACCGCAGCGCGGTGTACGTTTTCGGCCCAGCCCAGAAGCGGGCCGCTTGCGAGGCGATCACGGCACTGCAAGCCGCGTTCAGCGACAGGCTGATCACCCGGGTGCTGCCGTTTGCCGCATTCCGCCCTTCGGATGAGCGCAACCAGAATTACTTCCGCAAACATCCAGAAGCGCCGTTCAGTCAGCGTTATATTCAGCCGAAACTGGAACGTCTGCAGAGCCGGTTTGCGGTGCAGGCGCCGCGCCGGTGATTGCGCTGCTGGCGGTGGTGGTTGCCTTTGCTGTGGGCTTTGCCATGAAGTACGGTGGCTTGTGCACCTATGCCGCCGCAGTGCAGATCGTGCGCGAGCGCCGCTTCGAGCGGCTTATGGCGTTTCTCGCCGCGGCGGCCTGGGCAGCGCTGGTGGTGGTGCCACTGGCTTGGTGGTGGCCTGCTGAACTCAGTGTGAGCGCCACGCACGACGATTGGGCAATGGCGGTGGTCGGTGGGCTGTTGCTGGGGCTGGGTGCCCATTTCAACCGTGGCTGCATTTTTGGCACCTTCGTGCAACTCACCGGCGGCAATCTCACTTATGTGGCCACGCTGATCGGCATGGTGGCCGGGGCCTTGGCGGCAAAATACGGCCTGGTGGCGATCGCGCCGGTCAAGACGGCACCTGCACTGGCCGCGCAACCGGGCGTACCGGCAATGCTGTGGTTACTGGTGGCTGCCATTTTCATCACCAGCACTATTTGGCGCCGAGGCCGCGGCAGCGCGCCTCGACGTCTGCGATCCCATCCGCTTTCCAGCATACTGGTGGCGCTGACGCTTGGTGTTGGCGGCGGCTGGTTGTTCGCCGCCGTCAATGGCTGGGATTTCGCCTCCGTTCTGATGCGCGCCGCCTGGCAAAGTCTGAGCATCACAAACGCTGGGCCGTCGTTGCTGGCCATTGCCTGCACCCTGTCGATGGTGGCCGGTGGCGTCGCCGCAGCGGTCAGTCAGAACCGCTTTGCCTGGCGGGCGCCTGAACTGCTACCTTCACTGGCCAGCTTTGCCGGGGGTTCGTTGATGGGCCTTGCCGCCGTACTGCTGCCCGGTGGCAACGACGGCTTGCTGCTCAGTGGCGTACCCGCGCTCGCGCCACATGCTTGGCTGGGCTATGCGCTGATGCTGGCATCGATGCTGGCGCTGCTGATGCGGCTGCCGAACGACAAGGGCTAGCCCGGGCGGGTTTCTCGCCTATTCACTACTGCGACCGGCCAATGTGGCGCGCCGACCGGCGTTCGTTCAGTCAGGCTGCTCAACGTAGTGTCAACTACGTCTGCGCGACCTTCGTCGCGAACACCCGTCATCACACCACCTTGAGCGTGCTCGCTACGCGACTCGGTGAGAAATTCTGGTCAGTCCGCTCATCAGTATTGATCCTGTATGATCAGCGCTTCTGACTGGACAGATACGGGTCGCATACTTTGGGGCAAGTCTTGGGGCGCAATGATGGGGTGAATCCTGACCACCAGGCGGGATCGGGTACGGCAGCAAGCAAAAGCCGTGATGCATTCTGGATGCGGCGCGCATTGCAACTGGCGCGACAGGCAGAAGCAATGGGTGAGGTGCCGGTGGGCGCCGTGGTTGTACTCGATGACGAGTTGATTGGCGAGGGCTACAACCAGCCGATTGGTGGCCACGATCCAACTGCGCATGCCGAAATCGTTGCGTTGCGAAATGCGGGGCAGCGAATGGGAAACTACCGTTTGCCGGGTGTCACGCTTTACGTCACCCTCGAACCTTGCACCATGTGCGCCGGCGCGATGATTCATGCCCGCGTCGCTCGCCTCGTCTACGGCGCAGCAGACCCAAGAACCGGTGCCGCCGGCAGTGTCTACGATATTGTCGCCGATAAGCGTCACAACCATCGTATCGAGGTCGAGGGCGGATTGATGGGTGAAGAGAGTGCGGAGATGCTGCAAGCCTTTTTCAGAGCGCGACGCTGATGGTGCCAACTTCAGCGGCAGCAGGCGGGGCTAATGACAGTACATTTGACAATGACTTTGTGGGCGATTTTTGTAATGATCCTGCGCCAGACGTTTTAGCCTGGATCTGCTCATGAGATATCTCACAACCTTCCTGCTGTTGGCACTGCTGCCAACCCTCGGTGTTGCCGCCGAGGCCGAACCCCACCGTCTTGACCTGACTGCACACTGGGTTGGCTTTACAGCGCTGGTCATTTTCGTTTTTGCCTATGTGCTGGTGATGGCGGAGGAATTCACGCATCTGCGCAAGTCCAAGCCGGTGATCATAGCCGCCGGCCTGATCTGGGCGATCATTGGCTGGATCTATGTGCAAAATGGCATGACGCACGAAGCTGAGCATGCCGTCCGCCACAACCTGCTCGAATATGCCGAGCTGATGCTGTTTCTGCTGGTGGCAATGAGCTACATCAACGCAATGGAAGAGCGCCGTGTGTTCGATGCGTTGCGGGCATGGCTCGTACACAGTGGCTTTGGTTTTCGGTCGCTGTTCTGGATTACGGGAACATTGGCGTTCTTCATCTCACCCGTTGCCGATAACCTGACCACGGCGTTGCTGATGTGTGCGGTGGTGCTTGCAGTCGGTGGCGACAATAGCCGGTTTGTCACGCTGGCCTGCATCAACATCGTCGTCGGTGCCAATGCGGGCGGGGCATTCTCGCCGTTTGGCGATATCACGACGCTGATGGTGTGGCAGAAGGGTATTGTTGATTTCTGGACTTTCTTCGCGCTGTTTATTCCGTCGGCTGTAAACTATCTGGTGCCAGCGGCGATCATGCATTTTGCGGTGCCGAACGTAAAGCCCGATGTGTCGGGTGAACCGGTTCCGATGCAACGTGGTGCACGACGCATCATTATCCTTTTTCTACTGACGATCGCCACCGCAGTCTCATTCCACAACTTCCTGCATCTGCCACCAGTGGTTGGCATGCTGACCGGGCTGGGGTACTTGCAGCTTTTTGGTTTCTATCTGAAGAAGACTGTTGCGAAAGACTTGTCAGGCCGCCCGGACAATGCCGAGAACGATGGCCATATGGGCTCGCCCGTTGCCTTCGACGTATTTTCGAATGTTGCGCGCGCCGAATGGGATACATTGCTGTTTTTCTATGGTGTCGTGCTGTGTGTCGGCGGCCTGGGATTCATTGGTTACCTTGGTATGGCGTCGGAGCTGATGTACACCGGTTGGGGGGCGACCAATGCCAATATCGCTGTCGGCATACTCTCAGCCATCGTCGACAACATCCCGGTCATGTTCGCGGTGCTGACGATGAATCCCGACATGTCCACCGGACAATGGTTGCTGGTCACATTGACGGCCGGTGTCGGTGGCTCGTTGTTGTCGATCGGCTCCGCAGCGGGTGTCGCCCTGATGGGGCAGGCACGTGGCAAATACACCTTTTTTGGTCACCTCAAGTGGGCGCCGGCCATTGCCTTGGGTTACATAGCAAGTATTGCTGTCCACATGATGGTCAACAGCCGCTATTTCACCTGAGTCCGGATAGTCTCCAGTATGCCCGCAACTGAGGCCCTGATGTCTTTACCATGGCATCAGGGCTTTTTTGCATCTATCGTCCGGTCTCATGCGTTACCGTGAGAATAACGTGAGTTTTGCGTGAACCAAGCGAAACACTGAAGTGGCATCATGACCACAGGCAAAATCGGAGCTGGATGATGAAAAAGATCGTATTGGTGGTGCTGTTACTCTTGTTCGGCATTGCACTGCAGCAGTTGGTAGCAGCAGACAAACCGCGTACCGGGCAGCAGGATAGCAGCCTCGAAGGTTTGTCGGTGGCCACGTTTGCAGGCGGATGTTTCTGGTGCATCGAGTCAGGCTTCGAAAGCCTGCCCGGCGTGCGCGAAGTGATTTCCGGCTATACCGGCGGGCATGTCAAGAAGCCTAGCTACAAGCAGGTTTCGGCGGGAGGTACCGGGCATATCGAAGCGGTACAGGTTTACTACGATCCCCAGCAGATCACTTATGAACAACTGTTGACGGGGCTGTGGCGGCAAATCGATCCGACCGATGATCGCGGGCAGTTCGCGGACCGTGGCGCACAGTATCGGCCGGCGGTGTTCTACCACGACGAGGAGCAGAAGCGCTTGACGGAGCAGTCGTTACGGGCGCTGGAGGCCAGCGGCCGTTACGACAAGCCACTGCGTGTTGCACTGCTTCCGGCTGGCGATTTCTATCGGGCGGAGGAATACCATCAGGATTATTACCGCAAGAATCCGTTACGCTACAAATTCTACCGCTATCGTTCCGGGCGGGATCAGTACCTCGAAAAAGTCTGGGGTGAGGAATTGAAAAAGCCCATTGTTTCATCTGGGCGATATCGCAAACCATCCGATGCGGAACTCAAGCAAATGCTGACGCCGCTGCAATACAAAGTGACACAGCAAGAAGGTACCGAGCGGGCTTTCGATAATGAATACTGGAATGAAAAGCGTGAAGGCATCTATGTTGATGTCACCACGGGTGAACCGCTGTTCTCTTCACGTGACAAATTCCGTTCGGGTACGGGCTGGCCAAGCTTCACTCGTCCGCTTTACGATGGCGCGGTCGAGGAGAAGACTGACTACCGCCTGATATTCCCACGCAAGGAGGTCCGTAGCCGCATTGGTGATGCCCATCTCGGTCATGTGTTCGATGACGGGCCCGAGCCAACCGGCCTGCGCTATTGCATCAACTCGGCAGCACTGAAATTCATCCCCAAGGAGGAGATGGCGGAGAAAGGATATACCAAGGAGCTGATGTTGTTGCAGCAGCAGGAAAGGGGACGCTAGTGCATTCCTCACCGCGCAGGTCCATCTCTTGGTGCCAATTACTGTTGTTCGTGCCGGTGGCTGCCTGGTTGGTCGCTGGCTGTGCTTCCGTCAGCCGACATCCGGCCACGTCAACCTGGTTGCAATTGCGCGATGACATGAATCTGGTACTGCACCAGGCAATTTCGATCCCGCCTGGTCGTTCGACTGTCGTGATCCAGCAGGGAGAAGTCATTTACGGTGGTAGAAACCGTTACCTTCCGTTTTGTGAGCTGTCGGTGCGTGAACTTGCTGACCAGCCGCAGCTGATTCAGCCTGATGTGTTCCGCATCACGGCGGTGCGGGGGCAGACACTCTATGTGCAGCGCCCGGCAATGCCCCTGCCACAGCTCGCGGCGCTTGATTCATTCGTTCTGGCTACATCCGCAGGCAGTGATGACAGCCTTCCCATCGATATCACCGAGACATGGCGGATGCGCCTGGCTTCGACAACCCAACCCTGGGTGATCCTGCTGGTCTGTGGCGGTGAAGAAGACAATCTGGTCAGTCAGGCGGAGCCACCAACACTGGAACAGATCGGTCTGGCGCTGGGGAGCGTGGCGAGTTTGCAGCGCGCCAAGATGATTTCCAGGCCGTGACGCCGCCTGCGTTAAAGCGACGGTCACGACCTGGGCGGGATCAGGCGGGTGCGTCCACCTTCGGTAGATGTGCCAGCGCTTCCTCGATCGCCTCTTCCGGGTAGTCGAAGTCCTCCAGTTCGCCAGCGAAATAGCGGTCGTAGGCCGCCATGTCGAAGTGGCCGTGGCCAGAGAGGTTGAAGAACAGCACCTGACTCTCGCCGCTTTCCTTGCATGCCAGTGCATCATCGATGACCGCACGGATGGCATGGTTCGACTCCGGAGCGGGAATAATGCCTTCTGCGCGCGCGAACTGTACTCCCGCCTCGAATGTACCGAGCTGCGGCACGGCCCGCGCTTCGATCAGCCCTTCGTGATAAAGCTGTGACACCAGTGCCGAGTCACCATGGTAGCGCAGGCCACCCGCGTGGATGCCAGGTGGCATGAAGTCGTGACCCAAGGTGTACATCAGCATCAGCGGGGTCATGCCGATGGCATCACCAAAATCGTAGGCATAGTGGCCCTTGGTCAATGTTGGGCAGGAAGTCGGTTCGACTGCCACCAGCCTCACTTCTTTCCCTGCTGCCTTGTCGGCGAAGAAGGGGAAGGCCACACCACCGAAATTGGAGCCACCACCGCAGGGCGCGTACACCACATCAGGGTACTCGCCGATCTTCTCGAACTGTTTTTGCGCTTCCTGTCCGATCACGGTCTGGTGCAGCAGCACATGGTTCAGCACTGAGCCAAGCGAGTAGTTGGTATCGTCGCGTGAAGCTGCTTCCTCTACGGCCTCGGAGATGGCGATCCCCAGCGAGCCCTGGGAGTCCGGATGGGCGGCGAGAATGCTGCGTCCCGCTTCCGTCTGATCAGATGGGCTTGCCAGCACTTCGGCACCCCAGGTATGCATCATCGAGCGGCGGAAAGGTTTTTGCTCGTAGCTGACCTTGACCATATAGACGCGAACCTCGAGTCCAAACATCTGGCCAGCAAGCGCCAGCGACGATCCCCACTGCCCGGCACCGGTTTCAGTGGAAAGCCGCTTGATGCCCGCCTGCTGGTTGTAATATGCCTGTGCCACGGCGGTATTGGGTTTGTGCGAACCCGCCGGGCTGACGCCTTCATATTTATAGTAGATGCGCGCCGGTGTACCCAACGCCTGCTCCAGTCGGTGGGCACGAATCAGCGGGGAAGGGCGCCACATGTTCAACGCCTCGCGAACCGGATCGGGGATCTTGATCCAGCGTTCGGCGCTCATCTCTTGCTCGATCAGCGCTTCGGGGAAGATGGCGGCCAGTGCATCAGGCCCGACGGGTTGCCCATCTGGCCCGAGGGGCGGTGCAGGTGGGTTGGGCATGTCCGCCACCACGTTGTACCAGTGAGTGGGGATTTCGTTTTCATCGAGCAGGATTTTTGTCTGCGGCATCTTGGCCTCCATTGTTGTTTTGGTCGGTCGAGCGCCAACCATACCAGTTTGAAGGGATTTGTTAAGTGGCTGTAGGGATAGCGCCAATAGACAATGCGTGGAAGCGTCGTGGCCGCTACCAGAACTTGAGTGGCCTCAGTTAGCGTTCTGGCGTTGGGCACACACCATGGGCAATAATTCATTCTGATCACGCAGAAAAACCACTGAGGTACGAAAATCGATGTCATCCGTAATGATTGCCGGATGTGGCTATGTGGGCCAGAGGCTGGCCCAGCGCTTGCAGGCGGATGATGATGTCGCGGCACATGCGCTTGTCAGCAGGCCGGTCTCGGCGCAGCGCCTGCAAGAGGAATGCAGTAGCATCACTGCAGTTGACCTCGATCGTCCGATTTCTGCAGCGCTGGCGTTGCCGATGGCAACGCAGATCTACTATTTCATCCCGCCACCTGGCGCAGGCCGGCATGACTCGCGACTTCCCCGTTTTCTGCGGTTGCTGGAACAAGCGCATTTGCCGCAGCGGATTCTGCTGATCAGTACCAGTGGGGTCTACGGCGATTGCAAAGGAGAGCTGGTCGATGAAACGTGGCCGGTAGCCCCCGTGGTCGAGCGTGCGCAGCGGCGCCGCGATGCGGAGCAGCAGCTACAGCACTGGGCGCAAGTGCATGATGTGGAAACGGTGATATTGCGTGTTGCCGGCATCTATGGCCCTGGACGGTTGCCGCTAGCGCGGCTGCGCAGGCGCCTGCCGATGGTGGCGGAGGCGGATGCACCCTGGACCAACCGGATTCACGTGGATGATCTCGTCACCGTTTGTCGACAGGCGATGGCTCATGCGCCATCGGGAGAAATCTACAATGTCAGCGACGGCAACCCCGGCAACATGACCGACTACTTCAACCGCGTGGCCGATGCTGTCGGTCTGCCAAGACCAACATTGATCGACCTGGCCGACGCCGATGGTCAGCTGTCGGCGGGAATGATGTCCTACTTGCGGGAATCGAGGCGCTTGGATAATCGTAAGATGCTGTCGATACCAGGGGTAGTGCTGCGTTATCCGAACCTGACAGCGGGATTGAAAGCATCGCTGTAAACGCCAGTCAGCGCGCCGCATTGGGCGGTCGCAATAGTGAAATCCGGGTAAACAGGGGATGCTGATAAAATCATCGCCGTTGATATTGCGCGCGCGCTGGAATCACGTTTCGAATACCACCACTGGGATTTTCTACATCGCCTTTATAGCGAGGCAGTATGATCACATGCAAATGGTCGATACTCCGCCCTGCCTCGCGCCCATCATTATTTCCGATCGTATAGGCATTCGGCAGATCGCCCAGAAAAGGCAATGCCAGCACAGCTTCGATGTGATCGGTGGGGCGCCCTTTAAGGTCATCCCGTTGCAACATGCCTTCATAGAGTGACTTCATATCCGTCGTATCCACAACCTGCTTGACACCATAAATTGCATCGAAATAGTCATCATGTTCGAGCTGATTCAAGTCGAATATGGAGGCCACATGCCTTTTCGGTATGACCAATGCATGGCCCGGATTTACCGGATTGGTATCAAATATACTGATAAATGATCGATTCTCAAAAATAAATGGGTCAGCTTCGCCATTGACGACTTTGCAAAAGTAGCAGCTTTTCTCTGATCGTGTTGAGGGCATGGTCATGTCACATCTATGAAGGTAAAGGAAATAGTACCAAGCTTGCGGATAGAAGGAACATGATAATATGACAGCAACTACTCAGCTCACCACTGAAACGCGCCATCTCTGCGTCGCCTACAAGGATGTAGGTGAGGGGCGTGAGCAGGACGCGGAAGCTTTGGGAAATGGTCATTTACACTCGGC
>JALSHZ010000081.1 GCA_026981985.1 Gammaproteobacteria bacterium
TGCGCTCGTTCGGACGCATAACGTCGGACAATTTGCCAGGCGTTAGCACTGCAGGAAAAAAGCTCCGTGGCTATTGCTCAAGTTCGGTGCCTATCGATATCTTCGGAAAGCCATACCTTAATGAGCGATTGGTAAGGCATATCTCGCTTATTAGCCTCAATATTAATGCGTTCCAGTAACGCCTCTGGAAGCCGAAGGGAAATGGTTTTGGTTGACGGCTCCAGATTTGGGAATAAAGCTGGTTGGGCTTGATTCCAGTCCATATAGTCACTGGAATCATTACTTTCCCAGAAGACTCGTTCCTCGGCTTCGGTCTTGAATTTAGGTGGCGTTTTTTTGGGCTTGCTCATAATAGATTCTCTCCTTTCGATGCATAGCACGGGCTGAGATCACGCGAATCAAGGTTCCGGAAGCACGCAGTGTAAAGGTGTATGAAGCAACCGATTTTCGTCGGCTGTGCCAAGAGCCCCTGGTAACGTGCCTCGTGTTGGCTGCTATGCTTCCGATCTAGCAGCCTGCCGGCGATACCCCAAAACAAACCCTCACCCCAGAAACGTTAATATTTCCTGCTCAATCTCTTCCTTGTCGATCACAGTCTGCTGGGCGATGTCCTTGCCGAACAGCGCGGCGATTTGCTCTGGAATCGCGATACCCGCCATTTCAGCAATGGTTTGTAGCGCGTCGAGATCACTCATGCCCGTTTTTCCCGTGAGCGCAGCGGCGATGGTCGGGGAAAACTTGGTCCATTCTGCGGTGGAATAGGCGATGGTTTTGAGCGGCTTGTCCGCCTGCGTTTCCCAGGCTTTGAAGCAGGTGGCGGTGTGCGGGTCCATCAGGTAGTCGTCGTTTTCAAAGGTCTTCGTAATATAGTGCAACCCTTCTTCATCCGTGCAGAAGTCAGCGGCGAATATCGCTTGCAGGGTCTTCAGTTCATCGCTGGTCAGCTCGTAGTATTTTTCCTCATCCAGCTGTTGCATCAGCTCGCGGGTACGCTCGGCGCCAAACAGGTCGAACAGGATACGCTCGACATTGGATGACTTGAGGATATCCATTGCCGGTGATGTGGTCGCAACCAGCGAGGTGCTGCGCATGTCGTATTTGCCTTCGTTGATAAGCCGCGTCAGCACATTGTTGCGGTTCGAGGCGATGAGGATTTTTTCCACGGGCAGCCCCATTTTCATCGCATAGTAGCCGCCGAGGGCATTGCCGAAGTTGCCGCTGGGAACGTCGAGATAGACTTTATCCCCAAGCGTGATCGCAGCCTGACGGACCAACTCCAGATAGCTGTGAATGTGATAGACGATCTGGAAAATAATGCGCCCGAAATTCACCGAATTGGCAGCAGACAAGGAAATATGTTTCTCACGCAAGGTGGCGTTGAAGGCCTCAGAGCCCAGCAGCATTTTCAGCGCCGTTTGCGCATCATCGAAATCACCGTGGATGCCGATGACTTTCAGATTGGGCGCATCCTCGGTGACCATCTGCAAACGCTGCACATCGGAGGTGCCGCCATCAGGGTAGAGACAGGCCACGCGCACGTTGTCGCGGTTCTTGAAGGTTTCCAGCGCGGCCGGGCCGGTATCGCCGCTGGTGGCCGCCAGGATCAGGTATTGCTCATCACGCGCCTTCGCCAGCGATGCCAGCAAATAGCCGAAAGGTTGCAGCGCCATGTCCTTGAAAGCCCGGGTCGGGCCATGATACAGCTCGCTGACATACAGCCCTTCCTTCACCTTGACGACCGGCACCGGATTGCTGGGATCGTCGAAAGCATCATACAAGTCGAGCGCCGCATCAATGACGCCGGCGTCGATGTCGATGTCGAAGGCCGACAGTAAATCCCGCGCTAACGTCTTGTAATCCGACGTCAGATGGGCTTCGAGAAAATCCGCTCCCAAAGCCGGCAAACGCTCCGGCGAGTAGATACCCCCAAATGAGGACATGGGTGAAAGAATGGCGCTTGAGAAGCTGACCTTTTCCAGCCGCTGACCATCGTTGCCGCGGGTTTCTATGAAGTTCATGCGGAGATCCAAAACGTTGTCGGGAACGCCGGATTATCCCTGCTTTGATGGCGGGATGCCATAGTGTGTTGGCGATGTGGAGTATGGCTTTTTCCGGAAATATAGACACTGGTGAGATGGAATGGAGGTAACTGCTCAGCTTACCCCCTGTGTTCGCGAACTCTGCGTTGCCTACGTGGATGTTAGGTGAGGGGCGTGAGCAGGATGCGGAAGCTTTGAAAGTGCTCATTTACACTTGTAAACGCGGCTTGGGCTTCCTGCGTCGATCTACCTCTTCCATCCCTGGTTCGGTGGTACGGCGATTGAAATCGCCCCAACCAGCGGGTGTCGTCGGCTTGGGCATCCTGCGTCGCTCTACCTCCTCCATCCCTGGAGTCGTCGGCTTCGGCATCCTGCGTCGCTCTACCTCCTCCATCCCTGGAGTCGTCCACGCTTCCGCCTTGATTTGATGCAAAACGGGGGCAATCTGAGCAGTTAAGGGACTGTGCTGGGTAGTCACGAATGGAGTAGACTCAAACACGCGAGAGACGTAGCAGCAGGCTGAGTTCGGTGCGCAAGCTACTCAGATTATCGAAACCCACCTACCCGTAACCACCAACACGATGCCAACAAACCGCTGTGCCTGGGTCAGCGACGACCCGCTCTACCAGCAATACCACGACGAAGAGTGGGGTGTTCCCTGCTTTGATGACCAGCTGCTGTTCGAGTTTCTGATTCTCGAAGGCGCTCAGGCAGGCTTGTCGTGGATTACCGTGCTACGAAAACGTGCGCACTATCAGCAGGTGTTCGACGGCTTCGACCCGGTGCAGGTTGCCTGTTACGGCACAGACAAAATCGAGGCGTTGATGCAAGATGCCGGCATTATTCGCAACCGCTTGAAGATCCAGTCCACCATCACCAATGCGCATGCCTTTCTGGAGATCCAGCAGCAGCACGGATCATTTTCCGACTGGCTGTGGGGTTTTGTCGATGGGGAACCCATCATCAATCACTGGCGCTCGCTGGAAGAAGTTCCGGCCTCAACCCCATTGTCAGATACCCTCTCCAAAGCATTGAAAAAACGAGGATTCAAATTCGTCGGCAGCACGATATGCTATGCCTATATGCAGGCCATCGGCATGGTCAATGACCATACCGTGGACTGTTTTCGGCACCCCAGCCATTCCCAAAAACTGTCAAGCGCTTGACTTGACCGGCCAGTCAATTCAAACTTGGCCACATGAAACATTCCATCGGCACCAAAGATCGCATCATCGAAGTCGCCAAGCAGCGCTTTCATTCGCGCAGCTATGCCGACGTCGGTATCAAGGAAATCTGCGATGCAGCAGAGATTCAGAAAGGCAGCTTTTATCACTTCTTCCCTTCCAAACGGGATCTGGTGCTGACCGTTATCGAGGAATTCTCAGCCGACTGGGCCAGCGGATTTATTGCCGAAGCCTTCGACCCGGCGCTGCCGCCAATGGAGCGATTCGACTACCTGGTCGATGCCGCCTATTTCTGGCAGAAGTCGAGTCAGACCAAAGACGCCGATGGGCGCATGCCCGGCTGTCTGTTCGGCAATCTCGCGCTGGAGATCAGCACCCGGGACGAAGTATTGCGGGCCCGCCTCAGTTCATTCTTTCGCCTTGCCCGGGATCGGTTCCGCGAAACGCTGGAGGAAGCCGTCTCACGTGGGGATATTCCCCCCCTGGATACGACCAACACCGCCGAGGCCATGCTGGCATATCTCGAAGGCGTGATTCTGCTCGCCAAGAACCAGAACGACCCAGAGTTGATCTATCGTCTTGGCCCGGCCCTCAAGTCACTCCGAATCGAACTCAAACAGTAGGTCCAATATGTCATTGCCCCAGTTTTCCGTCCATTTCTTCGCCAGCATGCTTGACCGATCGGTCGATCAAGCACTGCGGTCGGCTCCGGCAAGCCAGTTCTATCGCAGTAATGCTGCGCTAGCTTCGTATCATTTTCGCCACTTCTTGACCGAACGGTCACCTAACCCAACAGAGAGGTAACGCCATGACGATCAATATCACAGAAACACTCGACACCACCGGGCTCAACTGTCCTTTGCCAATCCTGAAAACACGCAAGGCCATTGCGACACTCGACAATGGCGCGCTATTGAAGGTAGTCGCCACTGACCCCGGCTCGGTAAAGGATATTTCATCGTTCTGCTCCCAGACCGGCCATGAACTGATCGAATCATCCGAAACCGATGGCCAATTCCATTTTCTGATCCGCAAACAATGAGGAGAGCATGATGAACAGTGCTGAAATTACCCGCATCGACAACGGCTCGATTCCCGAAGATCTCGACGCCTGGTTCGATCAGAAGTTCGAAGAAAAAATGCAGGAACGTGAGGCGGCCCACACACCGTCGATGACGATCATCGCGACCAAGGGGACGCTGGATATGGCTTACCCGCCCTTTATTCTTGCCTCGACCGGTGCCGCCCTTGGCTGGGATGTCTCCATTTTTTTCACCTTCTATGGCCTGGCCCTGCTGAAGAAAGATCTCGATCTGAAAATCAGCCCGCTCGGCAATCCGGCCATGCCGATGAAAATGCCGGAAGGGCCACGATGGTTGCAAGACCGCGAGTTGACGATTCCAAACGCCATCATGTCGATCGTACCCGGATCAGTGACTGGGTCGGTGCGGCATCGTTTTTACCAACCGCACAAAAAGCTGACGTCAGTCTGTTTGTGTAGCTGAGGAGTCCGGGCTAGGTTAGGGGTAAGGCGAATGAATTCGCCCCTACTGGTATGGCGCTCGGTTGGGCTTCACATTGAACATCACGTTATGCCGGCAGGACGCCGGAATAACGTGTCATTGCGCAGCATGCGTTCACACATGAAGTCTGTCAGATAAAGTCGATACATTTACCCTTGTACATGATCGGTCCTGAGGGGAGTTCGTTTTGCTCACGATTGCGGGGTTCAACGGTGATCGCAAACTGTTTTGCGCCTTTCATGCGCTTCCATTGTTGTTCCGACAGCTTGATATAGGTTTGTTTGCGATCGGACGGAACGACGCCGATCCGTACTGGTGCGGTATCCGGTGATTTGATTGCCCACAATTCGAGGACACCTTCATTCTTCATTTTCGGTGTTTCCATCAGACGTACCGAAACGACCCGCCGTTGCTTGTGGCCCATAGTCACGACCATCGGTTTGTCACCCTCGCCTTCGAGCACCGAGATATAACTCAGGCTCGACATTGGCGCGGCGTTTTCGGCTATCGGCAACAATGCTCTCATGCCCAGTGTGACCGCCAAAACCGCAGTTGTCGCCTGCCAAAATCCAGGCCTGCGGAATATCGACCACCAACCGGAACCCGCCTGACTGCCATGCGTTTCGGCTTGCGCATCTGTTTGTGTAATGCTGTTTTTAAGCGATTTCCAGACGCGTGCTGGCGGCTGCGTCTCGGGGATCAGTTCGGCCATCGGATTGAGCTTTTCTTCCCACATTTCTACCGCGTAGCGGATGTATGGCCGCTCATGGGTGAGGCGCTCGAAACGTCTGCGCGCCCGGCCGGTGAGCGTGCCTAGTACGTACTCGGCCGCCAGTGCTTCATACACTTCGGGGTTCTGGTAACGTTTCAGTCCAGACATTTTCTCAACCTTTCAACTCCGCGCCTGACCCAGGCTTTGACGGTACCCAGCGGCGCTTCCAAATGTGCGGCAATCTCTTCGTGGGTGTGGCCATAGTAGTAAGCCATGAGAATCGATTTCCTCTGTTTTTCCTGCAACTGCTCCATGCATTCCTGTACTCGCTGCGCTGACATGCTGACGCCTGCCAGGTCACTCGGTGATGGATCTGTACTGGAGAAATCGATTCCCTCGTACTCCGTCTCCACCTCTTGCGGTCGACTGCGCTTGCTGCGCAAGACATCAAGCCCCCGGTTGCGCACGACGGTTGCCATCCAGGTCATGGACGATGCGCGCTCGGGATTGAACGAAGCGGCATTGTTCCAGATCTTGAGAAACCCATCCTGCAACACATCTTCCGCCGCATGGGGTGTCTTCATCAGCTTGAGACAGACACTAAACAGCTTCGGCGAGGTTAATTGATACAGTCGCTCGAACGCCTTTTCATCGCCCCTGGCACACAACCTCAGCAACTCGGCGTAAGGGTCATTCTGTGGCATGTGAAACCTTCACAGTCAAAACATTTGGAACGCTGGATCATAACATGCGATCCATTTCTCCATGTTTTGCGCTGCCAGAAATGACTACACCGTAATTACGCCATGAATTGACAATAAGATGCTGCGGCAGAAATAAAAAAAGGAGCCGAAGCTCCTTTTTTTTTGACATGAATCAAAAAAGATTCAGTACATCACTCGCCCTCGGCGATTGCCTTCATGCTGAGGCGAATCCTGCCCTGACGATCCAGCTCCAGCACTTTGACGCGGACAATATCGCCTTCGCTGAGTTTGTCGGTGACTTTCTCGACGCGCTCGTTGGAGATCTGCGAGATGTGAACCAGACCATCCTTGCCCGGCAGCACTGTGACGAAAGCGCCGAAGTCCATGATCTTGCTAACCTTGCCTTCATAGATCTTGCCCACCTCGATGTCGGCGGTCAGTTCCTCGATCATGCGCTTGGCGGCCATGCCGGCTTCCATGTCAACTGCGGCGATCTTGATGGCGCCGCTGTCGTCGATATCGACCGATGCACCTGTCGCTTCGGTAATGCCCTTGATGGTCGCGCCACCTTTGCCGATCACATCGCGAATCTTCTCCGGATTGATCTTCATGGTGATAAAGCGCGGCGCGTATTTGGACATCTCTTCGCGATGCTCGGAGATGGCCTTGTTCATCTCGTCGAGAATGAACAGGCGGCCATTTTTCGCCTGATCCAGCGCTTGCCGCATGATCTCGCGGGTGATGCCAGTGATCTTGATGTCCATCTGCAATGCGGTAACGCCATCAGCGGTACCGGCCACCTTGAAGTCCATGTCGCCGAGGTGATCTTCATCACCGAGAATGTCGGTCAATACGGCGAATTCGTCACCTTCCTTGACCAGACCCATGGCGATACCGGCAACGGGATTGATCAGTGGTACACCCGCATCCATCATCGACAGACTGGTGCCACAGACCGAGGCCATCGAGCTGGAACCGTTCGATTCGGTGATTTCCGATACCACGCGAATGGTGTAAGGAAATTCCTCGGGATTCGGCAGTACCGCCTGAACACCACGCTTCGCCAGACGGCCATGACCGATTTCGCGACGCTTCGGTGAACCGACACGTCCGGTCTCGCCGACGCTGAATGGCGGGAAGTTGTAGTGCAACATGAACGGCTCGCGACGCTCACCTTCCAGCGCATCGATGATCTGCGCATCACGGGTAGTACCCAGGGTGGTAATGACCAGCGCTTGCGTCTCGCCGCGGGTAAACAGCGCGGAACCGTGGGTGCGCGGCAGTACACCGGTACGAACAGTGATCGGACGAACCGTCTGCAAGTCACGGCCATCGATACGTGGTTCACCGGCGATGATGCGACCACGGACGATGCTTTTTTCGAGCTTGCCAAACGCTGCCTGGACATCCGCTTCGGAGGGCGCGCCCTCTTCACCCGTCGCCAACTGCTCGATGAGGGATTTCTTGATCTCGCCGATGCGATTGTAGCGTTCCTGCTTGTCGGCAATCTGGTAAGCCGCCGTCAGATCGTTGCCTACGGCTTCCCGCGCTGCATCGATCAATGCGGTGTTTTCAGTGGGTGGCTGCCAATCCCATGCAGGCTTGCCGGCTTCAGCCTTCAGCTCATTGATGGCATCGATCGCCACCCGCATCTGTTCATGGCCGAACATGACCGCGCCGAGCATCACATCCTCGGGCAGCATTTTCGCTTCTGATTCAACCATTAGTACTGCGTCGGCAGTACCGGCAACAACCAGATCGAGCGACGACGCTTCGAGCGCCTCACGGCCGGGATTGAGCAGGTATTCACCATCGACATAACCAACCCGTGCAGCGCCAATCGGCCCCATGAACGGCAGGCCGGAGATCGCCAGCGCCGCCGAGGCACCGATCATCGATGGCACTTCAGGATCCACATCGGGGTTCAACGACTTGACCGTTGCAATCACCTGGGTTTCGTTGGTAAACCCTTTCGGGAACAACGGACGCAGGGGACGATCCATCAAACGTGCGGTCAGCGTCTCCTTTTCGGAAGGACGGCCCTCACGACGGAAGAAGCCGCCGGGGATCTTGCCCGCGGCGTAGGTACGCTCCTGGTAGTCGCAAGTCAGGGGAAAGAAATCCCGCCCCTCGACGGCTTCCTTGGCGGCGACGACGGTCACCAGCACCACGGTGTCCGCCATATTGATGAGCACGGCACCAGTTGCCTGGCGCGCGATCTCACCCGTTTCCAGCGTGACGGTATGCTCGCCGAACTGGAAGGTCTTTTTTATCAGTGACACGATGCTTCTCTCCTAAAGTTAACGACGCAGACCGAGATCAGCAATCAGTGACTTGTAGCGTGCTTCATCCTTGCCTTTAAGGTAGTCCAGCAGCTTACGGCGCTGGTTGACGAGACGAATCAGACCACGACGCGAATGATGATCGTGTTTGTGTTTTTCGAAGTGGGGGGTAAGGTCCTTGATGCGCGCGGTCAGAAGAGCCACTTGCACCTCCGGGGACCCGGTATCGGAAGCAGATCGCTGGTATTTCTTGACGATCTCTGCCTTTCCTTCAGTCGTAATCATAAGCCAAAGCTCCAGAGTGTGTTGTGCAATAAATAAACGACACTCCGACTGGTCATCCAGCCGGAGACAAGCGGTGGAGTATAACATTCGATCAGATCGCCCCCCACCTGTGCACGATCTGACGTTTCAAATCTATTTTGGCTGCCAGCGTTCGCCGCCGTTCCACCGTTGTTGGGCACGCTGCGCTTTGCCCAACCTACCGACCTACCAAACATATGGCCTCCCCCTTTCTTAAAGGGGGATTGAGGGGGATTTGCCGGGGCTTGCTGCCAACGGTGAGCCGTTGAAATCCCCCCCCCTGCCCCCCTTTGCGAAAGGGGGGAGCTGCTATATTGCCTATCTGAACTCCGACGTCTGCGTTACTTCCGGTGTTCAAGGCCGTACCACTATTTGTTGGGCACGCTGCGCTTTGCCCAACCTACCGACAGGCGGTTTCCAACTCTTTCTAGCCCTGTAGGGTGTGCGCCGATTAGGTGCGCACCAACCTACTCAGTTCTGCATCATCAGGCGGCGTGGTAGCAACTTCCCTTCGCTGAACTGGCCCAGGCCAATAAACCGCCCGCTCGCCGAATAGATCCGGCAGCGTGCATTGTCGGTGCCGCCGGGCCAGTCCAGTGCCTGACCATGGACGATGCGTGCCGACTGTGCTGTATCCAATGTCACTGCGGGCCAGTGAGGCAGCGCCTGATCCATCGGCAGCAGCAGTTCATCGAGTGCCTCATATCCTCTAGCCGCCAGCGATTCGAGTTCGGTCAGTGGCACCATGTCTCTGCCCTCGTAGGGATCGACATGGCGGCGTCGCAGCATCGTCACATGCCCGCAACTGCCGAGCGCGGCGGCAATATCCTCGACCAGGGTGCGTATATAGGTGCCTTTAGAGCAGCTGACTTCGAGCGAAAAGCTTTCACGCTCGATATTCGTCACCACCAGCCGGCTAATGGTCACCGGTCTTGGCTCCCTTGCAACGACCTTGCCTTCACGCGCCAGTTCATAGAGCGGACGACCATCGCGTTTCAATGCCGAATACATCGGCGGAACCTGCATGATATCGCCGCGAAACTGCTGCAATACTGCTTCGAGCCGCCGCCTGTCACAAGCGGGAACGTCCATCTGCTGAACGACTTCGCCTTCGGTGTCGCCGGTGGCCGTTGCCATACCGAGGCGCGCCGTTACCGCATAGTGCTTGTCGGCATCCAGCAGCCACGACGACAGCTTGGTTGCTTCCCCAAGACAGATTGGCAACATGCCGCTGGCGAGTGGGTCCAGCGCACCGGTATGCCCCCCCTTGCGCGCCTTGAACAGCCGGATCACCTGTTGCAGCGCGGCATTCGAACTCATGCCCAATGGCTTGTCGAGCAACAGCACACCGCTGACATCCCGACTGCCGGGACGTTTGCGCCCGCGCCCCATCTAGTGTTCGTCCTTTGCCCTGGCCTTGGCGATCAATGCTTCCAGATCCTTGGCTTTTTCCGCTGTCTCGTCGTAGATGAAATGCAGCTCCGGCGTGAAACGTACCCGCAATGCCTTGCCGAGGCGCGAGCGCAAAAATCCTTTTGCGCGGTCGAGACCCGCCTGCGTCTCGAGAGGATCACCCTGATCGGCAAACAGTGTGTAATAGACTTTCGCGTGACTGAGATCAGGCGAGACCTCCACCTCCTCGATGGTGATCATGCCAACACGAGGGTCTTTGATTTCGCGACTGACCAACTGCGCCAGATCACGGTGGATCTGCTCGGCCAGCCGCAGCGCGCGCGGATATTCTCTTGGCATTACAGCTCGCGTTTGACCTCGGTACGGACGAAGTTCTCGATCTGATCGCCGGGCCGCACGTCGTTGTAGTTCTTCACCGCAATACCACATTCGGTACCGGACTGAACCTCTTGGACGTCGTCCTTGAAACGCCGCAGCGATTCGAGTTCGCCCTCATAGATGACGACATTATCGCGCAACACGCGAATCGGGTTGCCGCGTTTGACCACACCTTCGACGACCAGACAACCTGCGACCGCGCCAAATGCCGAGGACTTGAACACATCCTTGACCTCGGCAATACCGACGATCTCCTCGCGTAACTCGGGCGCCAACAGCCCACTGAGCGCTTGCTTGACGTCGTCGATGACGTCGTAGATGACGTTGTAGTAACGCAGATCGACTTCGTTTTCCTCGACGGCCCGGCGCGCAGTGGCGTCGGCACGGACGTTGAAGCCGATCATGATGGCTTTGGATGCCACCGCTAGATTGACATCTGATTCACTGATGCCACCCACATTGGCGGCTACCACATTCACCTGGACTTCATCGGTGGAGAGCTTTTGCAGCGCATCGCGCAACGCTTCGGCGGAACCCTGTACATCAGCCTTGATGAAGACGTTGACAATGCCCACCTCGCCGTCTTGCATCTGCTTGAACAGATTCTCCATCCGTGCCGCCTGCTGCTGCGTGAGTTTGCTTTCGCGCATCGTGTCCTTGCGTGACTCGGCCGCTTCACGCGCCTTGCGCTCATTCTCGACGGCAATCACGTTGTCGCCCGCATTCGGCACACCGGACAGACCCAATACCTCGACCGGCGTCGATGGCCCGGCTTCTTTCACCTTATTTCCGTTCTCATCGAACATCGCACGTACGCGACCGAACTCCGACCCGGAGAGAATGATGTCGCCCTGTTTCAGGGTGCCGGATTGCACCAGGATCGTCGCCACCGGCCCACGTCCCTTGTCGAGTGACGACTCCACAACAACGCCGGATGCGAGACCATCGACTGGCGCCTTCAGCTCCTGAACCTCGGCCAGCAACTGAATGTTCTCCAGCAGATCATCAACACCCTCACCCGTGTGCGCCGACACATTGACGAAGATCGTGTTACCGCCCCACTCTTCCGGAATCACTTCCAATGCGGCCAGTTCGTTGCGCACACGCTCGGGGTCGGCCTCGGGCTTGTCGATTTTATTGACCGCGATGATCATCGGCACACCAGCAGCTTTTGCGTGCTGGATCGCCTCTTTCGTCTGTGGCATGACGCTGTCGTCGGCCGCAACAACCACAACAACGATATCGGTGACCTGCGCCCCCCGCGCCCGCATTGCGGTAAATGCCGCGTGACCTGGTGTGTCGAGAAAGGTGATACCACCATTGTCACCATCCACATGATAGGCACCAATATGCTGGGTAATGCCGCCAGCTTCACCTGCCGTCACCTTGGTGCGGCGGATGTAGTCAAGCAGCGAGGTCTTGCCGTGATCGACATGCCCCATGATGGTGACGACCGGCGCACGTGGCAGTTGCTCGCGATCATCCGCGCTGCTCATGGCATGCTCGGCGAGCTGGGTTTCCAGATCCTTGTCTTCCTTGAGCTTGACCTTGTGCCCTAGCTCCTCGGTAACCAACGCCGCGGTATCCTGATCGAGCACCTGATTGATAGTGGCCATCACGCCCATACCCATCAACGCCTTGATGATCTCGGATGCCTTGACGGCCAGCGCCTGTGCCAGATCGCCAACCGTGATGCTGTCACCGATTTCCACCTCTCGCACCACCGGCGCGGTCGGCTTTTCGAAACCGTGCTTGCTCTCGGTCTGAATCACGCGACGGCCATGTTTCGACTTGCGTCTGCCAGCGCTGCGATCAACATGCAGGCGATCACGTGAGAAACGCGATGGCTCTGCCTTGCGATGTGCTGGCTTTTTCTTGGCCTTGGGTTTTTTCTCCGCAGCAGGCGCGGGTGGCGGAGGCGGTGGTGTTACCGCGGGCTCAGCCGGTTGAGCCGCTTGCTCAGCAGCCTTCTTGGCCGCTTCTTCCGCCAGCCGCTTCTCTTCCTTGAGTCGCTCTGCTGCAGCCCGTTTCTGCGCTTCTTCTTCCTGCTTTGCCTTCTGCGCATCGACCAATGCCTTGCGCTCACGCTCCACCTGTTTGGTCAACGCATCGAGACCAGATTCAACCGGCGCTGGTTCTACCTCTGCGGCAAGCTGTGCTGCTGGTGCCTGGGTTTCGACGACTTCAGCTGGCTCTTGTGGTGGCTCAGTTGTTGCCGCAGGCGCCGGCTTGGCAGGGGTTTCTTCCTTGGCAATGGTGCGGCGCTTTCGCACTTCCACCTGAACGGTTTTAGAGCCGGTACGCCCCCCGCTCTTCACCTTCAGTGTTCCCACGCTCTTGCGCTTGAGCGTGATCTTCTTGCCACCCCCTGCGCTACTTTCTTTCTGCCCGTGACTGGCCCGCAGATGCGCCAACAGCTTCATTTTCTGCGTTTCGTCGAGTTCCTGTTCTGCACTCGATGCCTCGACACCGGCTTCTTTCAGTTGCGTCAGCAGCTTGTCCACTGATGTACCAACCACTTCGGCCAGCTGTTTAACGGTAATATTACTCATTGGATTCTCCCCCCTTTCATCATTCGGCTTGCTCAGCAGCAAACCAGGGTTCGCGTGCGGTCATGATCAGGGCGGCGGCGCGCTCTTCATCGATGCCCTCGATATCGAGAATATCCTCGACAGCCTGTTCCGCAAGATCTTCCATGGTGCAGATGCCCTTCGCCGCCAGTCGCTTGGCTGTATCTTCGTCCATTCCTTCCATCGCCAGCAAATCTTCGGCCGGTGTACCGCCTTCGAGTTTTTCCTCTTCAGCAATGGCGCGAATCAGCAATGCGTCCCGGGCACGATTCCGCAGTTCCGCAACAATGTCCTCGTCGAATTCCTCGATCTCGAGCATCTCCTCTTCGGCCACATAAGCAACCTCGTCGATGCTGGTAAAGCCTTCCTGCACCAAAATGGCGGCGACATCTTCATCGACATCGAGATATTTCATCAGATCGTCGAGATAGCGACGCGCTTCTTCCTCGCCTTTTTCTTCGGCATCGGCTTCGCTCATCACATTCAATTCCCAGCCGGTCAACTGGCTGGCCAGGCGGATATTCTGTCCATTGCGGCCTATGGCCTGCGACAGCTTCTCTTCGGTGACGGCAACATCCATGCTGTGCTTGTCTTCGTCGACGACGATCGACACCACATCGGCGGGTGACATCGCATTGATGACGAACTGTGCCGGGTTGTCGTCCCAGAGGATGATATCGACACGCTCACCACCCAACTCGTTCGAAATCGTCTGTACCCGGGAACCGCGCATACCGACACAGGCACCCACGGGATCGAGCCGCGGGTCATTGCTGCGCACCGCAATCTTCGCACGCAAACCAGGATCACGTGCGCTACCCATGATATCAATCAGACCCTGACCAATCTCAGGCACTTCCAGTTTGAACAGTTGTTCGAGAAATTCCGGCATCGTCCGGCTCATGAAAAGCTGTGGGCCGCGCTGCTCGGAACGAACATCATACAAATAACCGCGAACACGATCGCCCATGCGCAGCGTTTCGCGAGGAATCAGATGATCGCGGGAAATAAAGGCTTCGACATTGTTACCAAGATCAACGAACACACCCTTGCGTTCTGCCCGCTTCACCAGCCCCATCAGTAACTCGCCAACTCGATCTTTGTAAGCCTCGACAACCAGCTCCCGCTCAGCCTCGCGAACCTTCTGCATGATGACCTGTTTGGCAGTTTGCGCCGCGATACGACCAAATTCGACCGACTCTATCGGCTCCTGGATGAAATCACCCACTTCGATATCAGGGTTCTTTTCTTTGGCGTAGCTATACAAGATTTGTGTCTTTGGTGATTCGAACTCGGGATCCTCATCATCAACCACCTGCCAGACACGAAATGTCTCGTAACTGCCGGTATCTCGGTCGATCACGACTTTCGCATCAATCTCACCACCATGTTTTTTACGGGTGGCAGATGCGAGTGCGGCCTCAAGCGCCTGGAAAATAATTTCCTTGTCGATGCCCTTTTCATTGGATACGACATCAACAACCATCAAAATCTCTTTATTCATCGCGCCTTACCTTTATTTCCAAACTGCACGTCGACAAGCAACCTTCCCCGCGATACGGCCTCGAACGGAAAGGAGATTTCCCTGTCTTCCACTTGCATCGTGATTTCCTCACCTTCCACCGCCGCAATCACGCCACGGAAGTTGCGGCTTTCGTCGATCGGCCATTTCAAACGGACCTTGGCATCGTGACCGATATTGTCGCGGTAGTGTTCCAAGCGTAATAGCGGGCGATCGATACCCGGTGAAGACACTTCGAGCGTATAGGGAACCTTGATCGGGTCTTCCACATCCAGCAGGCCACTCAGCTGATAGCTGATCTGCGAGCAGTGATCCAGTGTCACCCCGCCCGGACGGTCAATGAAGATGCGCAGCAACGCCGACTTGTTCATTGGTCGATAGTCGATGCCCCACAGCTCACAGTCGAAGCTGGTGACAACGGGTTCGATCAAGGCTTCCAGTGTTTCGATATCAGTCAAACGAATTTTCCAAACAAAAAAAGGGCCATTGGGCCCTTTTTTATCATTCTCATATCAGCGACACCCTCCAGCTTCCTACCAGCGAAAGCGGGTGTTGCCGATTGAACCACACGGCTCCGCAAGCCGGTCTGCAACCGAACCTACGGACAATAAAAAAGCCCCTGAAAGGGGCCCCAACAATTGGTAGCGGGGGCAGGATTCGAACCTGCGACCTTCGGGTTATGAGCCCGACGAGCTGCCAGACTGCTCCACCCCGCAACTGAGGATGCGAATAATAGTGCTGCCTCCCGGATTAATCAAGCCCTTTTTTGGACAGCCCTTTTTTGGACTTTTCCGCAACCCAAGGAAGATGGCGCCAATACGGCCATCTTCCTTGCCGGCAGCGTCAGTCGACAGCGGACAGAACACACCGCCTGCGCCACAGCAGCCCCAGCCCGCCAAGCATGATGAGGCCACTACTGCCGAGCCCGCCGTCGAGCTGCGTCCGGACCAAACCGCTGCCCGTGCTGTTTTCTGACGCGCCGCTGCCTGCCCCGGCAACACTGGTCTGGCGATAGTCAGGAACACCATTGCCATCGCTATCGATAGCCGAGAATGATTGGCGTGCTCCTGCATCCCAACCATCTTGCTGACTGTCTGTGAAGTTATCGACGATGCCATTGGCATCGCTGTCGTCGAGTCCCGCTTCTCGCAGGTCGAAAACGCTGTCGTTGTCACTGTCGAGATCGAGGAAGTCACGGGCACCATCACTGTCAGTATCCGGCAATTCCCACGGCGCGGACTCCAGTACGTCATGATAGCCATTACCATTGGCGTCGGTGAAGCCGTCTACCCGACCATCATTGTCAACATCGCTACCCAGTGCTTCGATGATATCGGGCAGACCATCGTTATCGGCATCGAGATCGAGCTGGTTCGGGTGACCATCGCCATCGAAATCGTCAGCACCTTCATCGACATCCTTGATGCCATCGTTGTCATCATCGATATCGATGCTATCGATCACGCCATCCCCATCGGAATCCAGACCCGTGGGCACACAACGCTGAAAGCTGACGGCTGTCATGGCGAAGTCGTTGCCACCTGAACTGGTAATCTGCGCATCGTTGATCGTCAGTGTCACTGAAGTTGATGTGAGATCGACCACAACACCAAGACGGCGCCACTTGTCTTCGCTCGCCTCGATGGCGCAACTGTTATCGACTGGATCGAGTCCGCCACCCGCATCACAGACAGGGATGTCATCACCTATCTGAATGCCATTGGCACTGAAGCTGACCATTGGCGCAACCAGGTCGGTAGCCTGCTCACCCGGCTTGAGGGCATTCGAGAAATAGGCGCTGAATCGATAGCTGCCAGCAGTAACATTCGAAACCTGCTGCTGCCAGATGGTAGTGGGTGCGCCGGGATCATTGCCATTGTAGGCCAGCCAGTTACCAGCAGCCGGCACCGAACCTTCCCCCGGAAATGCTGACTGGACAATATAACTGCCATCATCCACAGCGCCGGTGACCACACCGATACCCGTATGCGGATAGGTGGTGCCATTGTCATCGAAGGGATATTGTCCCAGCGGTGCCTGATAGAGGCCCGGCGCAGTAAAGTCAGCGTAGCCATTGGCAAATGTGCCATTGCTGATCAACTCGTTACCGTCGGGCTGATAGCCCGCTGGACACCCTTTCTCGGCCTGAACTGGCATTGAGAGCACAGCAAGAAGAACAGCCGGCGCAAGATGACATAAAGAAGTCCGTTTCATGATGGTTTTCCAAAAATGACTGTGAATTCAGCCCTTTTTCTACCATCCAAAACCGCCAGTGCGCGATCTACCCGGTTCGATTACGATGTAACAAAAGATGGACGGCAACTTTTTGGGGGTATACGCGTCATCCGCCAGCAAAAACTGCCAGACAGGTGGCTGTCAAAATGCCGGGGAAGAGTCCGAGCGCGATCATGCTCAGGCTGTTAACAGACAATACGACACCGGTATCCATCGCCTGCCGACCCGACGCTTCTCGCTCGGGCTTGTCCACATACATCAGCTTAATGATACGCAGATAGTAGAACGCACCAATCACCGACATCAGCACGGCGTAGACCGCCAGAGCGACGTGGCCCGATTCAACCAGTGCCTGCAATACCCAGAACTTGGCAATAAAGCCGGCGGTTCCGGGAATACCAATCATCGACGCCATTAATATCAGCATCAGGAAGGCCAGCCAGGTGTGGGATTCGTTCAGCCCTTTCATGTCATCGAGATGCTCAGCCTCGAACCCCTTCTGGCTCAGCACGATCAGAATGCCGAAGGTACCCAACGACATCAGCGCATAGATCACGGTATAGAACAGCGCCGAGCTGTAACCTTCATTGCTGCCAATCATCACGCCAAGCACGATAAAACCAACATGTGAAATCGTCGAATAGGCCAGCATACGCTTGATATTGGTCTGGGCGATGGCAACGATATTGCCAATGGCCAGCGACAACACCCCAAGCAGCATCATAATCTGCCCCCAACTCGCCTGCTGGCTGTCCATGCCCTCGACCAAAAGACGAATCAGCATGGCGAACCCGGCGAGCTTCGGCGCAGTGCCAAGAAACGCCGTGACCGAGGTCGGCGCCCCTTGATAGACATCCGGCATCCACATGTGGAATGGCACCGCCCCCAGCTTGAATGCAAGGCCAACCAAGATAAAGACCATGCCAAACAGAATGCTGACGCGACCATGTTCGGGCGCAGCCGCCAATCGTTCGGCAACGCTGGCAAGATCGAGCGTGCCAGTCAGCCCATAGAGAATCGACATGCCATAGAGCAACATGCCGGAGGCGATCGCACCGAGCACGAAATACTTGATGGCCGCCTCGGATGCCTCGGACGAATCACGATTGAAAGCAACCAGCGCATACAACGACAGTGACAATAGCTCTAGGCCCATGTACAGCGTGAGGAAACTGCCGGCCGAAATCATCACCATCATGCCCAGCAATGAGAACAGCACCAGCACCGGGTATTCACCCTTGAACAGGTTGCGATCCTTAAGGTAGTCCCGCGAATAGAACAGCACCGCGGCAGTGACAACGTAGGTAAACAGTTTCAACAGATCCGCCAAGGAATCACGGATGAAGCTGCCACCAAAAGTGGTCACGGTCGTCGTCTGCATCCCGTTCCAGGTCAACAGAAACAGCCCCACCAACGTCAGTTGTGTGAGCCAGAACGTCAGGTGACGCTGCTCCTGTTTCAAGAACAGATCAACGACGAGCACAACGCAGGCCATCGTCAGCAGAAAGATCTCGGGAATTGCAGGCGTAAGATCAGGCATCGGATTGACTCGGTTTATAGTTTCGAACCAGCGGCCTGCTGGATCAGATGATCGACGCTCGTATGCATGACATCGAGCAGCGGATTCGGCCACACACCAAGCGCGATGACCGCGATTGCCAGCACCGCCAGAAAGACGAATTCGCGGCGATTGATGTCGGTCAGCGCCGCTACTTTCTCATTGGCAATGTCACCGAAAACGACGCGCTTCACCATCCACAGCGTATAGGCGGCGCCAAGAATCAGGGTGAGCGCGGCCAGGAAGGCAAACCAGAAGTTGGCGCGGAAGCTGGCGAGAATGACCATGAACTCACCAACAAATCCCGAGGTGCCGGGGAGACCCGAGTTAGCCATTGCAAACAGAACGAAGAACCCGCCAAATACCGGCATCACTTGAATCACACCACCATAGTCGCCGATGTCACGCGAGTGCATACGGTCATAGAGCACGCCGACGCTGAGAAACATCGCACTGGAAATGAAGCCATGCGAGATCATCTGCACCATACCGCCTTCGATTCCCATCGCAACACCCTGAGTACCGCCAGTGTTTTCGACAATCGTGTAGAGCAGGAAGAAGCCCAACGTGACGAAGCCCATGTGGGAGATCGACGAGTAGGCGATCAGCTTTTTCATGTCTTTCTGCGCCAGTGCGACAAAACCGACATAGACGATGGCGACCAGCGACATGAAGATCACCAGCCAGTCCAGCGCGCGGCTGGCATCAGGCGTAATAGGCAGCGAAAAACGCAGAAAGCCGTAACCACCAATCTTCAGCATGATGGCCGCCAGAATGACTGAACCCCCAGTCGGTGCTTCGACGTGGGCATCCGGCAACCAGGTGTGCACCGGCCACATCGGCACCTTGACACCAAATGCCAGCAAAAACGACAAGAAGATGAAAATCTGCGCCTGCTCGCTGATGGCGAGGTCGTGATATTCAAGAATGGAGAAACTGCCTGACTGGGTGTAGAGGTAGATCAGCGACACCAGCATGAACACCGAGCCGAGAAAGGTGTAAAGAAAGAACTTGATCGAAGCATAGACCCGACGAGGTCCACCCCAGATGCCGATAACGATGAACATCGGGATCAACATCGCCTCGAACAGCAGGTAGAACAGCACCGCATCAAGTGCGGCGAAGACGCCAACCATGACGCCGTTGAGAATCAAAAACGCCGCCATGTACTGCGCAACCCGGTATTGAATGACCTCCCAGCCAGCAATCACCACCAATACGGTGGTAAAGGTGGTCAGCAGGATCAGCGGCATCGAAATGCCGTCAACACCAAGGTGATAGTGGATATTGAAGGTGCTGATCCAAGAGTGCTTTTCGACAAACTGCATCGCCGCAGTCGTGGTATCGAAGCCGGTATACAAGGGGATGCTGAGCAGGAATGTCAGCAGCGAAATCCCCAGCGCCAACTTGCGCACCAACGCCTGATTGCCTTCACCAACGGCTAACAGCGCGAAGCCACCGACAATTGGCAGCCAAATAAGAATGGACAATAACGGCCAGTCTGAAAACATCAATATCTCCCCTTAGCCGTTCAGCACAAACCAGCCGAGCAGGCCGACAAGTCCGAGAATCATTGCGAAAGAATAGTGGTACAAATAGCCGGTTTGCAGCAGGCGTAACAGGCTCGCCGATACGGCAACAACCTTGGCCGCACCATTGACGATCAGCCCATCGATCAACAACCGGTCACCGACATTGGAAAACAGCGCACCGATCTTACGAAAACCGGCACCGAAAACGGCGTCGTTGAATTCATCGAAGCCATATTTGTTCATGAGCAGGCGATAAATGCCATTGAAACGCCGCGCCGTCGCATCGGCAATGCCCGGTTTCCGGGTATAGATGAACCAAGCCGACACGAGCCCCGCCATTGCCAGCCAGAACGGCGGCATGGTCAAACCATGGGTTACAAAGGCGACAACACCATGAAAGTGCTCGGTAAGATGATGAATGGCTTCGTGTTCAGGAGCAACAAAAATAACACCTTTGAAAAACTCGCCTACCACCAGCGGATCGATAAAAATACCAGCGAAGACTGACGGTATCGCCAGCAACACCAGCGGCAATGTTACGACCCATGGAGATTCTTTCAGATGCGCACGGGTGTGTTCGTCCATCCGCTCTTTCGTATGAAATACCAGAAAGAACATCCGAAAGCTATAGAACGCCGTGACGAAGACACCCAGCAGCACCGCCCAGTACGCAAAACCAGCACCGGGAATATGCGATGCTGCGACCGACTCGATAATCGAATCCTTGGAAAAGAAACCGGAAAAGCCGGGAAAACCAATCAACGCCAGCGAACCGATCAGAGAGGTGACATAGGTGATCGGCATGTATTTGCGCAGGCCGCCCATTTTGCGGATGTCCTGCTCGTGGTGCATGGCGATAATGACCGAGCCTGCCGCGAGGAAAAGCAATGCCTTGAAAAACGCATGCGTCATCAGATGGAAGATGCTCGCGGCGTAGGCTGATGCGCCAAGCCCCACTGTCATGTAACCCAACTGGGACAGCGTCGAGTAGGCAACAACACGCTTGATATCGTTCTGTACGATACCGATCAAGCCCATCAGGAAAGCGGTGAGCGCCCCGATGACAAGAACGAATGACAGCGCAACCTCACTCAACTCAAACAGTGGCGACATCCGCGCCACCATGAAAATACCAGCGGTGACCATGGTCGCAGCATGGATCAGCGCCGAGATCGGTGTCGGGCCTTCCATCGAATCAGGCAGCCAGACGTGCAGCGGCATCTGCGCCGATTTACCCATGGCACCAATGAACAGCAGGATACAGGCCACCGTGATCACCGACCACTGGGCATCGCCGACAATATTCATGGTTTGGTGCTGCATCTGTTCGGCCTGACCGAATACCGCAGCATAATCGAGACTGCCGGCGTACATCAGAATCACTGCGATACCCAGCAGAAAACCGAAATCGCCGACGCGATTGACCAGGAATGCCTTGAGGTTCGCGTAAATCGCCGTCTCCCGCGTGGTCCAGAAACCGATCAGCAGATAAGACACCAAACCCACCGCTTCCCAGCCAAAGAACAGCTGCATGAAGTTGTTGGCCATGACCAGCATCAGCATCGAAAAAGTAAACAGCGAAATATAGGCGAAGAAGCGCTGATAGCTGTTCTTACCCGCCAGGCTGACCTCAGGCCAGTTATGTTCATCATCCGCCATATAGCCGATGGTATAGATGTGCACCATCAGCGAGACGAAGGTCACTACGACCATCATCAACGCTGTCAGGTTGTCGATAAGGAAACCCACCTGAAAACCGATACCGTCACTGAAGGCCCATTGGTACAGCGTGGCGTTCAGTGGCTCCGCACCATCGATGGCGAAACGTTTGAAGGCGATGGCTGCACAAACGAAGGAGATGGCAACGCCGGCAATGGTTATGCGATGTGCATTCTTGCGACCGATGCGGCCACCGAACAGGCCGGCGATAATCGCGCCTACCAGTGGCGTGAACGGGATAAGCAGATAAATCAGATCCATCGTCTACCCCTTCATCTCGTCGAGATCCTGGACGTTGATCGTCCGGCGATTACGGAACACCACCACTAAAATGGCGAGGCCGATAGCCGCTTCGGCAGCAGCGACGGTGAGAATGAAAAACACGAACACCTGACCGGAGATATCCCCCAAATAATGGGAAAAGGCAATGAAGTTGGTATTCACCGCCAGCAGCATGAGTTCGATGCACATCAGCAACACGATGACATTCTTCCGGTTGAGGAAGATGCCGGCGATGCTGATGGAAAACAGAATCGCGCCGAGCACGAGAAAATGTGTCAGTGGAATCATGAGCCGTTTTCCTTCTTTTCTGCCTTCATGCTGACCAGGCGAACACGATCGTTGCGCCGTACCTTGATCTGCTCGATGGGCGTCTGGTATTTCGTTGCCGGACGGCGCCGCAATGTCAGCGAGATGGCGGCAATAATGGCGACCAGCAATATCACAGCAGCAATCTCGAACGGATAGACATAGTCGGTGTACATCACCGCGCCAATGGCCTCGGTATTGCTGACATCGGCCACTTTTTCGACGGGTGGCCGCACATTGAAGATACGCTGCGTCAACACCATGCCCATCTCGACCACCATGATGATTGCCACCACCAATGCAACCGGCATATAACTGGCGAAACCTTCACGCATTTCGGCGATATTGACATCGAGCATCATCACCACGAAGAGGAACAGCACCATGACCGCGCCGACATAGACCAGCACCAGCAGAAGGCCAAGGAACTCCGCTTCCAGCAATATCCACATGCAGGCGGCGGAAACGAAGGTCAGCACCAGAAACAGTGCCGCATGCACCGGGTTCTTCACCGTCACCACGCGCAGCGCGGCCAGCACCTGAATGGCGGCAAAGAAATAGAAAAGAAACTGCACAAAAGTCATGACAGGTCTGAACTCCGGTTAGCGGTAGGGCGCGTCGGCAGCGCGGTCTTTCGCAATCTGTTCTTCGTATTTATCGCCAATCGCCAGCAACTTGTCCTTGGTCATAATCTGCTCACCGCGCTGCTCGAAGTGATATTCGAGCAGCCGCGTCTCGACTATCGAATCGACAGGACAAGCCTCCTCGCAGAAACCGCAGAAGATACACTTGAACAGATCAATATCGTAGCGGGTGGTACGCCGGGTACCATCCTCGCGCTCCTCCGACTCGATAGTGATCGCCAATGCCGGACAGACGGCTTCGCAGAGCTTGCAGGCAATACAGCGTTCCTCGCCATTGGGGTAGCGCCGCAGTGCATGCAGGCCGCGAAAGCGAGGTGATTGCGGTGTTTTCTCCTCCGGGTAGCGAATGGTGAACTTGCGCGAGAAAAAATACTTCCCGGTGACGCTCATCCCTTTCAGCAGCTCGACGAGGGTGAAACTCTTGACGAAATGTTTGAACTGACCCATGACCTGCTACCCCATTATTCCCATGGCTTCCAGCCCAGCGCAATCGCCAGGCCTTCGCCGAAAATCCACACCAATGTCACCGGTATCAACACCTTCCAGCCCAGCCGCATGATCTGGTCGTAGCGATAGCGCGGAAAGGTGGCGCGAAACCAGAGAAACAGCAGCAAAAAGAAAGCGGTCTTGAAAACAAACCAGTGTACGCCGCTGTCGAGAAAAGAACCCAACACCGGAATTGTGAAGGCCGATGCCGGCAGAATGCCGTCGAATGGTGACAACCAACCGCCGAGAAACAGGATTGTCGTCAACGCGCCAATCAGAATCATGTTGGCGTATTCGGCGAGAAAGAACACGGCAAAGGCCATGCCTGAATATTCGACATGAAAGCCCGCTACGATTTCGGATTCACCCTCGGCCACATCGAACGGCGCGCGGTTGGTTTCCGCCACACCAGAAATAAAGTACACCAGAAACAGGCCAATCAGGGGAATGAAGAACCAGTGATGAATACCGCCGCGTTGCGCATCGATGATCTCGCCCAGATTGAGGCTACCGGCCGCCATCAGTACGCCAACGAGCGCAAAACCCATCGCTATCTCATAGGCGACGATCTGCGCCGCCGACCGGAGCGCGCCGAGCAAGGCGTATTTCGAATTCGACGCCCAACCCGCAATAATGACGCCGTAAACACCGAGCGAGGTCAGGGCGAGAATATACAGCAGGCCGGCATTGATATTACTCAGCACCAGCGTGTCGGAAAATGGCACGACTGCCCAAGCAGCCAGCGCCGGGGCAAGTGAAATCATCGGCGCAATGATGAACAGGAACTTGCCGGCGTTCGCGGGAATGATGATTTCCTTGAACATCAGCTTGACCGCATCGGCGATCGGCTGCAGCAACCCTTTCGGGCCCACGCGGTTCGGCCCCATGCGGATCTGCATATAGCCAATAACCTTACGCTCTGCCAGCGTCAGATACGCCACGGCAATCATCACCGGCAACAGGATCGCGACGATCTTGATCAGAATCAGAACGACGGTGACCAGTTCTTGCGGCAGGAAATCCAGTAATGCTGCTATCGTTTCCATGGAACCCCTGTCAGTTCGCTTTTTCTATTTTGATCGGGCCGCAGATGGCACCGAGCCGGCTGCCCACCTCACTGCCGGCGCGGACGACGACACAACCGTCAGCGACGCCATCGTTGATGACCAGCGGCATCTCTGCCGACTGCTCTTCCTGGCTTGCCTTGACCTGCTCGACCCCGGCCAGTCCATATTTGTCTGCTTCGGTCATATTCATTTCCGCGGCATTCTGGGTGCTGCCATCATGTGTGGCCTGCAGCGCCGGGGAACGCCGCACGATCGCATCACTGGCGTAGATGGCGGTAGTGCCAACCCGCGTCAGGCCAATGACCGGCGCGATACGGGCATAGCTGTCAGCAACCGCAGTCTGCGCATTGAATTCAAAATCGTCCGAAAACAGCTGCTGCAATGCCTCGCGTACCGAATTAACGCTCAGGTAGTCCATCCCCTCCTGTCCGGCCAGACTTCCCAGCGTGCGCAATATCTTCCAGCCAGGACGCGCATTACCCAGAGGCTCGATGGCAGCACGGAAACTCTGCCAGCGCCCTTCGACGTTGACGAAGGTACCCGACTGCTCCAACCAGGTAGCCATCGGCAGGATTACGTCTGCATAGTCGAAAGCCGCTGGACTGGCATAAGGAGACATAGCGACGACGAATTCCGCATTACTCAGCGCACTGCGCGCCAGCGCCGGGTCGGCGAGGTCAAACTCCGGCTCGAGATTCATCAGGAAAAAGGCTTTCCTGCCCTGCTTCAGCATTTCCTGCGTATGCTCGCCACTGCTGTCGACTACGGCCATGGCAGCACCACGATGTGGTAGCGCGCCAGCCAGACAGGCGCCCGCAGTATTGCTGCCCTCGCTGACGCTGCCGAGCACGATATTCCCGCTATTGGCACAGACGGTGGCCAGCCCGCGAATGATGGCCGCATGGGGATGATGCAAGGCATCGGCACCCAGCAGCAGCAGCGACTTGTCCGTCCCAGCCAGGGCATCCGCAATGGCTTGCTCTTCATCACCCGCTTCAGCCTTGGCGATCAATTTTTCCAGCGCCGCGGGTGCTGGCGAACCGGACTTTTTCAGCAGCAGACCGGCAATCGCTGCCAGCCGCTCTACCATGGCATCCGGGCTGACGATCAACTGTGCGTACTGGTCGAAGCGGAAATCGTAGTCCTGGCAATTGATGGAGGCAATCTCAGCGCCGGCGAGACCAGCCTTGCGGATACGGTGTCCCAGCAGCGGCGCCTGCCGCCGCGCATCGAAACCGACCAGCAACAGAGTGTCGAGGGTTTCTATCGTTTCGAGGCTGACACCGAGCCACGGAAACAGTGGCAGGATATCCTGATCACTGAAATCTGTTTCACGCAAGCGGTGATCGATCGATGTCACCCCCATGCCGCGCAAATATTGCTGCGCCAGGTAGAGTTCCTCGACGGTCGAGTTGGGTGACAGCAATGCGCCGGTGTCTGCGCCCCCGATCTCGCCGAGGCGCGTGTTGACCTGTGACAGTGCCTCTTCCCAGGATACCTTGTGCCATTCGCCATTGCGCTTGATCATCGGTTCGAGGCAACGATCGTCGGCATAGATACCCTGGTAGGAAAAGCGATCGCGATCGGAAATCCAGCATTCGTTGACGGCTTCGTTATCGCGCGGCACGACGCGAATAACACGCCCATTTTTCGTATGCACCGTGATATTGGAGCCTACCGCATCATGGGGCGCGACCGAATCGTGCTCGACGAGCTCCCAGGGGCGTACTTGAAACCGAGATGGCTTGGCGGTCAACGCACCGACAGGGCAGAGATCGATAATATTCGCCGCCATTTCCGAATCGACGCTGTGGGCAATGAAGGTACCAATCTCCATGCGGTCGCCACGGCCGGTCGCGCCCATTTCCCGCACACCGCTGATCTCCTCGCCGAAGCGCACGCAACGTGTACAATGGATGCAACGGGTCATCTCGGTTGCGATCAGCGGGCCGATATCCTTGTCGGGAACAACCCGCTTCATTTCGGTGTAGCGCGACACGCCACTGCCATAGGCAACAGCCTGATCCTGCAGCTCACACTCGCCGCCCTGGTCACAGACCGGACAATCGAGCGGATGATTGATCAGCAGAAATTCCATCGTACCCCGCTGCGCATCCTTCGCCAGCTCGGACTGGGTGAACACTTTCATCCCGGGCGCAACCGGCGTGGCACAAGCAGGCAATGGCTTCGGCGCCTTTTCCACTTCAACCATGCACATGCGGCAATTGGCCGCCACCGACAGTTTCTTGTGGTAGCAGAAACGGGGAATGTCGATACCGGCTTCGTCGGCCACTTCGATCAGCATCCGCCCCGCTGTGGTTTCGATCTCGATGCCGTCGATTTCAAGGGTAATCTTATCGCTCATGCTTCAGCTCCCCCTGCCATCAATTCGGGCGTCCCACTGCCGGCCACCATGCTGTGACCATGTTCGATGTAATACTGAAATTCATGGCGGTAGTGCTTGACGAAACTCTGCACCGGCATGGCGGCCGCGTCTCCTAGTGCGCAGATCGTCCGCCCCATTATCTTGCCAGCGATATCATCGAGCTTATCCAGGTCTTCGGGCCGCCCCTTGCCATCTACAATGCGGCAAAGCATGCGGTACAACCAGCCAGTACCTTCCCGGCACGGCGTACACTGACCGCAGGACTCGGAATAGTAGAAACGGGACAAGCGCTGAAGCGCCTTGACCATATCGGTGGTGTCATCCATGACGATGACCGCACCAGAACCAAGGAAGGAGCCGACCGCAGCGATCGAATCGTAGTCCATGTTGAGCTGCATCATTTCATCACCCGGCACGACCGGCACCGACGATCCGCCGGGAATGACCGCCTTGAGCTTGCGGCCCTTCCAGATTCCGCCCGCCATGCACAGCAAGTCCGCAAATGGGGTACCAAGGGGAATTTCAAAGTTGCCGGGGTTGGCGACATGGCCGGAAACGGAAAACAGCTTTTCTCCACCGGCCTTCTCGACCCCCAGCTCGGCGAACCATTCTCCGCCGTTACGGATGATCGCGGGCACCGACGCCAGCGACTCGGTATTGTTGATCGTCGTTGGCTTGCCATAGAGACCGAAATTGGCGGGGAACGGCGGTTTGAAACGCGGCTGACCCTTCTTGCCTTCCAACGATTCGAGCAGGGCTGTTTCCTCACCGCAGATATAGGCGCCTGCACCCAAGCTGGGATAGAGATCGAAATCGACACCGGAATCGAGAATATTCTTACCGAGATAACCGGCCTCATAGGCCTCTTTCACCGCCGCTTCGAAACGCAGATAGGGCTCGTCGAGAAACTCACCACGCATGTAGTTGTAACCGACTGTCGCGCCAATGGCGTAACCGGCGATAATCATTCCCTCGACCAGTGCATGTGGGTTGAAACGAAGAATATCCCGATCCTTGCAGGTACCCGGCTCGGACTCATCCGAGTTGCAGACGATATATTTCTGCCCTGGCGCGCTGCGCGGCATGAAACTCCATTTCAATCCGGTCGGAAACCCCGCCCCGCCCCGGCCACGGAGATTGGATTTCTTGACCTCCTCGATGACATCGTCGGGCGACATCTTGTCCTTGAAGATCTTTTCCAGCGCTTCGTAGCCGCCAACCTTACGGTAACTCTCAAGCGTGTGGGCCTGCTCGCTGAACTGGAGTGTGTTGAAACAGATGCTGTTTGTCATTTCGCCTGATCCAGTTGATCGAGGATTTCGTCGACCTTCTCGATGGTGAGGTTCTCGTGGTAGACATGGTCAACCTGCATCATCGGCGCGCCGCAACACCCCGCCAGACACTCTTCCTCTTTTTTCAGAAAGAACTTTCCATCCGGCGTACTCTCCCCAAGCTTGATGCCAAGGCGGTTTTCCAGATGCGCGACGATCTCGTCGGCACCGCGCAACATGCAGGAAATATTGTTACAGACCGAAATCTCGTGTTTACCCACGGGTTCGAGGTTGTACATCGAATAGAAGCTGGCCACCTCGTAGACAGCGATTTCGGGCATGCCGATATAGTCTGCCACGGCGTCCATCATCTCGACGCTAAGGTGGTGCTGGGGGTCGTGATGCTGCACCGCCCGCAACGCCGCCAGCACAGCCGACTGGCGCTTGTCTTCGGGATAGCGCGCGAGCCAGTCGTCGATCTCCTGCTTGAGTGACTCACCCAGCAGATCTGACTTTCGCTTCGTCTCAGTCGTCATTAGCGGTCGATCTCCCCAAAAACGATGTCCTGCGTACCGATAATCGTCACCACGTCCGCCAGCATGTGACCACGTGACATTTCATCCAGCGCCTGCAAATGTGCATAGCCTGGCGCACGAATCTTCACCCGGAAGGGCTTGTTGGCGCCATCCGAAATCATATTGATGCCGAATTCGCCCTTAGGGTGTTCGATCGCGGTGTACACCTCCCCTTCTGGCAGGGAATAGCCTTCAGTGAACAGCTTGAAGTGGCTGATCAGCGACTCCATGCTCTCCTTCATTTCGACGCGCGATGGCGGCGCGATATGCGGGTCATCCACCATTACCGGACCGGGGTTGGCGCGCAGCCACTCGACACACTGCCGGATAATGCGGTTGGCCTGGCGCATCTCTTCGACCCGAACCAGATAGCGATCATAGGAGTCACCCTCCTTGCCGACGGGAATATCGAACTCGACACGATCGTAGACCTCATAGGGCTGCTTCTTGCGCAGATCCCACTCGACACCAGAGCCACGCAACATCGGCCCGGTCAACCCCATCTGCAACGCCCGCTCAGGGCTGACGACGCCGATCCCGACCAAGCGCTGCTTCCAGATGCGGTTGTCGGTCAACAGCGTTTCGTATTCGTCGACATAGCCCGGAAAGCGGTCGGTGAAGTCTTCGATGAAGTCGAGCATCGTACCTTCACGATTGGCATTGAGGCGCTTGAGATCAGCCTTGCTGCGGAAGCGGCTTGCCTCATACTTCGGCATGCTGTCGGGGAGATCGCGGTAAACACCGCCGGGACGATAATAGGTCGCGTGCAGGCGCGCACCGGAAACGGCTTCGTAGACATCCATCAGATCCTCACGCTCGCGGAACGCATAGAGGAACATCGTCATCGCGCCAACATCGAGCGCGTGCGCACCGATCCACAGCAGATGATTGAGAATCCGGGTGATCTCGTCGAACATCACACGAATGTACTGGGCCCGCAGCGGCGGTTCGATGCCGGCCAGCTTTTCGATCGCCATGACATAGGCGTGCTCATTGCACATCATCGACACATAATCGAGCCGATCCATATAACCGATGCTCTGATTGTACGGCTTGTTTTCAGCCAGCTTTTCAGTGCCGCGATGCAGCAAGCCGATATGCGGATCGGCCCGCTCGATCACCTCACCGTCCATCTCCAGCACCAGACGTAACACCCCATGCGCGGCAGGATGCTGAGGCCCAAAGTTGAGCGTAAAATTCCTGATATCAGGCATCATCACCTCCCGTCGTGGTAGCAGTATCGCTACCGGTTTCGCGCCGCACCTTGGGCACCAGGACACGCGGCTCGATTGACACTGGCTGGTAGATCACGCGGCGCGTCTCGGGGTCGTAGCGCATTTCCACATTACCAATCTGCGGGAAGTCCTTGCGGAAGGGGTGGCCGATAAAGCCATAGTCTGTGAGCAGGCGACGAAGGTCGGGGTGGCCGGAAAACATGATACCGAACAGATCGAAAGCCTCACGCTCATACCAGTTGGCGGCATTCCAGATCTCGATGACAGACGGGACGATCGGCATCGACGTATCGGGGCAATAGACGCGCACGCGCAAACGACGATTGTTCGCCACCGACAACAGCAGGTACTCGACTGCAAAACGATTGTCGGCGAACTCTGGTTCAGGCGCATCATCGAAAGTAAAGCGCCCCGCCGTCACCGGCTCGACCCCGCGACTGAACCCAGTAGACGACGCCTCGTCAGTTTTCCACTCGGTAGCGCCGTAACCAAGGAAATCCACGCCGAACAAGTCGATCAACTGTTCATAGCCGTGTTTATCGCGCAACACCCGCGACACCTCTAGTAAGCAGTCCGCTGCGACTGTCACTGTGGCTTCCCCAAAGCCCACGACGGACGATATTCCCGCATCGGGAAATGCCTCAGTCAAACTATCTACAAGCGAAATTGCAACATCATTCATCGGCAGATCCCCAGCTTATCGGGCGATGGTATTGGTACGGCGAATCTTGTCCTGGAGCTGGATAATGCCGTAGAGCAACGCCTCAGCCGTAGGGGGACACCCAGGCACATAGATATCGACCGGCACAATGCGATCACAACCCCTGACCACCGAATAGGAATAGTGATAGTAGCCGCCACCATTGGCACAAGAACCCATCGAAATCACCCAGCGCGGCTCAGCCATCTGGTCATAGACCTTGCGCAGCGCGGGCGCCATCTTGTTGCAAAGCGTACCGGCCACGATCATCACATCCGACTGACGCGGACTGGGGCGAAAGATAATGCCAAATCTGTCGAGGTCGTAGCGAGCTGCACCGGCCTGCATCATTTCAACAGCACAGCAGGCCAACCCAAAGGTCATCGGCCACATCGACCCGGTTCGCGCCCAATTGATGAGCTTGTCGGCAGTGGTTGTTACGAACCCCTTTTCCAGTACGCCCTCTATTCCCATTCCAGAGCCCCCTTGCGCCACTCGTAGATAAAACCGACGATAAGAATACCAAGAAAAATGGCCATTGCGACGAGACCGAAGATACCGATCTGATCGAGCACGATAGCCCACGGAAACAGGAACGCTATTTCAAGATCAAAAATAATGAAGAGAATCGCAACGAGATAAAACCGAACATCGAATTTCATCCGCGCATCTTCGAATGCCTCAAAGCCGCACTCGTATGGAGAGTTTTTCGCAGGATCAGGGCGGCTACTGCTCAACATAAACCCCATGCCCATTGCAGCCGCGCCTACTACTATACCTATAGCAAGAAAAATCAGGATAGGAAGATACTGGTCAAGCATGCTTCAAACTCCGCCTTTTCCGTTCATGCCAATCGCTCAAACCAGCAAAAACGATCTATTGCGAGCCAACCGAAAAGTCAGACCCGGACTCAAATCAAGAGGTATTGTGACAGAAATTGTCGCTCGACTCACTAATTAGTAACCCGAGGCTTTCGTATTTTTTAGTAACTACTCAGCTCACCACTGGAATGCGCCATCTCTGCGTCCTACAAGGATGTAGGTGAGGGGCGTGAGCAGGACGCGGAAGCTTTGGGAAATGGTCACTTACACTCGTGAACTCACATTTCCCGCCTTGATCTGACGCATTTCAGCGGCAATCTGAGCAATTACGGTTCTACTTGAGCGAGCGCTGAATAGTTACATTTTTTAAACTAAAAACTCTTCAAATTGCAGGCGCCAGCTTAAAGAAAACCAGCGCAGAAGACAAATACAAACCAAGAAATTGACTGAACAGTCAATTTTCCGAAAGATCGGTCGATCTCCGACCCGTTGCGATATACCTTACTAAAATGGTGCCGATGGCCGGAGTCGAACCGGCACGGCTTGCGCCACTACCCCCTCAAGATAGCGTGTCTACCAATTCCACCACATCGGCATTTATTCAGGAATATCTACAGGCAAACCCTTCTGCCCGCTTTCTTGCTTTACTGCAGGCACATCGACTGCCGGAACATCAGCCACCGGCGCTTGCGGCACACTTGCTTCGATTTTGTCGATGACCGACTCCACGCCGCCAGCATTTTTTGCCTGATAAGAGACGATATAGGCCAAACCCAGGCAATTGAGAAAAAACAGTGCCGCAAGAATCGCCGTGGTTCGTGTCAGGAAGTTACCGGCGCCACGCGACCCGAATACGGTTCCGGATGCGCCACTGCCAAAAGCTGCGCCAGCGTCCGCACCCTTGCCATGCTGCATCAACACGAGCGTGATAATGCTGATGGACAGGAGGACTTCCGAAATCATCAAAACCGTATAGATCATGCTTGCTTGAACCTTTTAGTTGGCCGCCGTACAGATGCCGAGAAAATCCTCGGCGTTGAGCGACGCGCCGCCAATCAGGCCGCCATCGATATCTGGCTTGGCAAACAGTTCAGCTGCATTGTCAGGCTTGACACTGCCGCCATAGAGAATCTGCAAACCTTCTGCCACGCCGGCATCCTGTGCGGCAATGCGCGAACGAATAAACTCGTGAACCGCCTGCGCCTGTTCTGGCGAGGCAGTCTTGCCGGTACCAATCGCCCAGACTGGCTCATAGGCAATAACCGAATTGGCCATTGCTGCAATACCCACCAGATCAACGACCGCGTCCAACTGACGTGCGACAACCTCTTCGGTCGTACCATTCTCGCGCTCTTCGAGCAGCTCCCCGACGCATAGAATGGGTACCAGGCCAGCCTTTTGCGCCGCCTCGAACTTGCTGGCGGTGATCGCATCCGTTTCACCGTACAGACTGCGACGCTCCGAATGCCCGACGATGGCATAGTGACAGCCAATCTCTTTCAACATGGGGGCCGCAACCTCTCCGGTATAGGCGCCCTGCTCATGCTCCGAATTGTCCTGTGACCCGAGCTTGACAGCTGAACCCGACAGCAGATCACGAACCTGAGGCAGATAGGGATAAGGAGGACATACAGCAACATCGGCATTCTGGACGTTGCTCATACCAGCCAGAATACCACTGACCAGCGCTTCATTTCCCGCAAGGGATCCGTTGAGCTTCCAGTTACCAGCCACGAGTATCTTTCGCATTGTTGTCGAGCCTTTTTGTGTCGCCATTCAAGAGGCGGGAAGCTTACCGATGGTCGCTACAGAAAGCAACATCACGACCACAGGCCTCGGTCCAGATCTCCTACCGGATCGCGTAGCGGGGCCGCTCAAGGTGCTGTCGTAGCAGGCGCTCGCGACCGAGTGAACACCAGCCATCACACCGCATTGAGCGGTCGCAGTATGTAATGAACTGCTGAGAAATCCGGGCTAAACCAGATCGGCAACCAGGCTCTTGCGCGCCGCTTCACCCAGCGTGACGTGGTGCTGATAATTTTCATGGTCGATGCCAACGGTGATATCGGCACCGGCTTTTGCGGCTTCGACCATTGGCTGCGTCAGTTCGAAGCGCATGAAGTGGACGCTGGAGGTTTTGTCTTCGGTTTCGCGTTCGAGATCTTCATCAGAGATGGCGTATACCTTGTCGTTGTCGCCAACCTGAACCCAGGTTTTCCGGTCGATGCCAATAAGCCGCGCCAGTTCAGTCTTGCGCTCCTCGGGATCGGGGAATTCGATCATCTGCGTCGCTTTCCAGCTACTGCCGGTGGGAACCATCGGGTTATAGGCGTCCAGCTCTTCCTGGATACCCTCAGCATCGAAGATCTTCTCGATCCGCAGCATTTCCTGAATCTGGTATTGCACCAGGAAGCGGTTTTCAAAGTGCATTGTCACACTGGTGCCAACCGGAATGACGCGGATCTTTTTCTCTTCCATCGCCTTGCGGCGGAAGTCATCACGCTGATTGGAATATTCTTCCAGCGACAGCAAGTCTTCTCTTTTCAATGTCATGGTGTCACCTCAGATTCCGTAAGCTTTGCGCAGCAAGCGCAGCGGATGTTCGGCGGCTGATCCATCATCGACGCCATGCGCAATCTGCGCGCCAGCCATCGGACAATCACTGCTGTAATGATCGGGCTGGTCTTTCTTGACCTTGTTGAACACCGGCCGGCAGATCTTCATTGAAATGTCATGAAATTCGGACTTTACCGCATAGGTGCCGTCATGCCCGGAGCAACGTTCGATCGTATCGATTTCGGTGTCTGGCACCTTTTTCAGCAGATCGCGTGTTTTCAGGCCGATGCGCTGCACCCGCAGGTGACAGGCCGCGTGGTAGTCGATCTTGCCGAGCGAGTGCTTGAAATCGGTATTCAGCAAGCCTTCCTTGTCGCGCAGCATCAGATACTCGAAAGGGTCGAAGATATGATTTCGCACTTTGACCACATCGGCGTCGTCGGGGAACATCAGCGGCAACTCCTGCTTGAACATCAGCACACAGGAAGGAATTGGCGCAACGATATCCTTACCTTCGTCGATCGCCCTGATCATCGCCGGAATATTCACCTTGCGGGCTGCGTCCACGGCTTCGAGGTCACCCAGCTCCAGTTTCGGCATGCCGCAGCAGCGTTCCTTGTCCAGTAGCGACACAGGGATGCCGTTGTGTTCAAAAACGGCCACCAGATCTTCCGCCAGTTCGGGCTGGTTGTGGTTGCCGTAACAGGTGGCGAACAAAGCCACCTTGCCGGTGGTGCGGCCTGCTGGCTTGGCATCGCCGACGGTCTGATGACCAGCCAGCCGTTTGCGCGCGGTCTTGCTGTGGAACTCGGGCAACACCGCGTTTTGGTGGACACCGAAGAACTTGTCCAGCTGCTTGCGGAACAGCTTGTTCTTGTTCATCGTATTGACGACACCGGAGACCACAGGGATGCCGGCCAGCGAACCGACCTGATCGGTGGAACTCAATACCTTGTCGCGCAGCTTGTCCTTGCCCTTTTTGTGCTTCACCGCCTTGGCGCGCAGCATCAGATGCGGGTAGTCCACATTCCACTCGTGAGGCGGCACATAGGGACACTTGGTGAGATAGCAGAGATCGCAGAGATAACAGTGATCGACCACTTTCCAGTAGTCTTCCTTCGCCACCCCATCGACTTCCATCGTCTCCGACTCATCGACGAGATCGAACAGCGTAGGGAATGAATTACAGAGACTGACGCAGCGCCGACAGCCGTGGCAGATATCGAAAACACGCTCCAGCTCGGCAAACAGTGAGGTTTCGTTATAGAAATCGGGGTTTTTCCAGTCGATGGGATGACGCGTGGGCGCCTCCAGACTGCCTTCACGATATCCGCCAGCCATATCTATCTCCTCTGCGAGCAGCGCCCGTCAGATCGACGTGCGCGATATAATGTAGAGTGGATAAGCACAGCGCCATCCACCAGACGAAAACGTTAGTTGTCACGGCAGGCAGAGGCAAAGCCTCCACCCGCCGCAAAAACAAGGCAAGAATACTTGCCAGCTTCAGACTCAGTCGTCCATCGAATCCAGCGCTTTCTGGAAACGGTTGGCGTGAGAGCGCTCGGCCTTGGCCAATGTCTCAAACCAATCGGCGATCTCGTCGAAGCCTTCCTCGCGCGCGGTCTTCGCCATGCCAGGGTACATATCGGTGTACTCGTGGGTCTCACCCGCGATAGCCGCTTTCAGGTTGTCGGCAGTGGCACCAATCGGCAGGCCAGTCGCTGGATCGCCAGACGCTTCCAGATACTCGAGGTGACCGTGGGCGTGACCGGTCTCGCCTTCTGCGGTGGAACGGAATACAGCGGAGATGTCGTTGTAGCCTTCAACATCGGCCTTTGCTGCGAAGTAGAGGTAGCGGCGGTTCGCCTGAGATTCACCAGCGAATGCGTCTTTCAGACTTTGCTCGGTTTTGCTGCCTTTCAATTCCATCGTGTAGTCTCCTGTTCGAATGGTTTGATGGTTGGTTGGTAAAACAATGCGCTATCGGCCATGGCAACTGGTTGTCGCCGCTTGACCGCGCATATTTAGAATTAGTCTAAACGCCGACTAATGTAACAGATCACCTTTTGCTGTCAACCCGACATCACAATCGATGGGGTTACAACAGATGGCGAATTTTTCACGCCATCCAACCATAGCCGATTCTACCCACGAGCGTGAAGACGATCACAGTCCATTGACCGCTTTTGACTTCTCGAGTAGCTTTGCACCACCTTGACCCTCCGGACTGATCCATGCCCCGCAAAAAGACCACCAAACAACCCGATTTCGAAGAATCGCTGCACGCCCTGGAAGCACTCGTCGAACGCATGGAAAGCGACGAACTGACACTGGAAGAGTCGCTGCAGGAATTCGAGCGTGGCATGGCGCTGACCAAGCAATGCGAGAAACTCCTCGACGAAGCTGAACAACGCGTGCAAATCCTCACTGCGAAGAATCGTCTAGAACCCTTTGACAAGGCGAGCGATGACACCTTGCCCGATGACTTCGACGACGAGATTCCGTTCTGACCATGACCACCTCACTCACCCAGGTAATGCCCACATGGCTGGCGCGCATCGAAGACCGCCTCGCTCACTGGCTGCCGCCACAAAAGCGATACAACGCCACATTTCATGAAGCGATGCGTTACAGCACGCTGGATGGCGGCAAGCGCATTCGGCCACTGCTGATCTACGCTACCGGCACCGCCACCGGACAAAACCTCGATGAACTCGACGGCCCCGCCTGCGCGGTCGAGATGATCCACGTCTACTCGCTGATTCACGACGATCTGCCCTGCATGGACGACGACGACCTACGCCGTGGCAAGCCCACCTGTCACAAGGCTTTTGGCGAAGCCACCGCAGTGCTCGCCGGCGACGCACTGCAAGCACTGGCATTCAAGATTCTCGCCACCGACCCGGCCATGACCAGCGACCCCGCGATCCGTTTGAACATGATCGCCACCATCGCCACCGCCGCGGGCTACCAGGGCATGGCTGGCGGTCAGGCCATCGACCTCAACTCGGTCGGCAAGAAACTAAGCCTGATCGAACTGGAAGAAATGCACATCTACAAAACCGGCGAGCTGATCCGCGCCGCCGTCAACATGGCCGCCAGCAACCGCGCCGACCTGCCGCCCGAACAAGCGCAAGGACTCAACCACTACGCCGAATGCATCGGCCTAGCCTTCCAGATCAGAGACGACATCCTCGACATCGAAGGCGACACCGAAACCCTGGGCAAACAAAGCGGCGCCGACCAAGCGCTGGGCAAACCCACCTTTCCCGACATCATCGGCCTGAAAGAATCGAAGATCCGCCTGCGCGAACTGCACCAGCAAGCCCTGACCGCGCTCGAAAGTTTCGACGACAAAGCCGACACCCTGCGCGACATCGCCAACTACATTGTCGATCGTGTGCGATAACCTTCTTCAGTCGGTGCAAAGCCATCTCAAATCGCGCAATGGACTTGGCGTATTCGTCGCATCCTCATTGCCTTGGCGGAAACACCCCACCCTCCTCCTGTGATGTGATCACCACCTGCTGATGATGCTCTCAAGCTCCCTTGGCTTTGCGAACCAGCCACCAAGTGATAACTTCTCCCCATGAAAGCCGATCAAATCAATATCGTACGCTGGTTTCGTGATGCTGCGCCTTACATCAATCAGCATCGTGACAAGACCTTCGTCGTCTATTTTTCTGGCGCAGCAATCGCCAGCCGCGGCTTCGACAACCTGATTCACGATCTTGCCATTCTTCATGCGTTGGGCGTGCGTCTGGTACTGGTCTATGGTGCCCGCACGCAGATCGACGACCGTATTCATCTGGAGAACATCATCCCCTATTTCGCCCATGGGCTGCGCATTACCGACGACAAATCGCTGGGGCCGGTGATCGAAGCAGTGGGTCGGTTGCGCGTGATCATCGAAGCACGATTGTCGCTGAGTCTGGCGAACACACCGATGTCGGGCAGCCGTATCCGGGTGTGCAGCGGCAACTTCATCACCGCGCGACCCTTGGGTGTCATCAACGGCATCGACTATCACCACACCGGCGAAGTCAGAAAGGTGCAGACGGACGCGATCGAGTCGCAGCTCGCGGCCGGCCAGTGCGTGCTGCTGTCACCACTGGGCTACTCCCCGACGGGAGAAGTGTTCAACCTCAATGCCGAGGAGGTCGCCACCCGCACCGCCATCGCGCTGGGCGCAAGCAAGCTGATTCTGATGAATGACAAGCCACTGCCGGAAGACTTTCCTGCCCAGCTGACACCGGCGCAGATCGACGAACTGCTACTGGCAGACCAATTCCCGGGCATGCTGGCGACCCATCTGCGCAATGCCCGCACAGCGATTGCCGACGGCGTGCAGCGCTGCCACATCATCGACCACGAGCTGGACGGCAGCCTACTGCTGGAGCTGTTCACCCGCGATGGCGCCGGTACGCTGATCTCTGCGCATGCCTTCGAAGGCATGCGCCAGGCCACGATCAACGACGTCGGCGGCATCCTCGAACTGATAGAACCACTGGAACAGCAGGGTCTGCTGGTGCGCCGCTCGCGTGAACAGCTGGAGCTGGAAATCGCCCATTTCACCGTGATCGAACGCGACGGCAAGATCATCGCCTGCGCCGCACTGTACCCATATACCGCAGAAAAGGCCGGCGAGATCGCCTGTGTCGCCGTTCACCCCGATTACCGCCAGGACCGGCGCGGCGAACGGCTGGTGGAATATCTGGAGAAGGAAGCGCGGCTGCAACGACTGAAGTATCTGTTCGTGCTGTCGACACAGACGATGCACTGGTTCATGGAGCAGGGCTACCAGCCGGCCAGCCTCGACGACCTGCCCGTCGAGCGGGCGAGCCTGTACAATTACCAGCGTCAATCGAAAATCTTCATCAAACATCTCTGACGCCGTGGACACACCGCTCGACATCATCCAGATCACCGATCTGCACATCGCTCACCCGCCACGCAAGCTGCCCGACTCGTCCCTAACGACGAAGGACAGCCTCGAAGTCGTGTTACAGACAATCGCGCGCGACGAAGACCCAGCATTCATGCTCTGTACCGGTGATCTCGCCAATCACCCCGATCCAATCGCCTACCGGCACATCCATGAGATAGTCGGCGTGGATGGATGCCCGGTATACTGCCTGCCTGGCAATCACGATGATCCACTGATGGCACAAGAAGCTGCAACGTTGCAGCCATCACGACTCGAGTGGTGCCGGGTCATTACACGTGGCAACTGGGTGATCATCATGCTCGACTCGCATGTGGAGGGGCGTATCGACGGGCGCCTGGCTGCAACAGAGTTGGCCTTTCTCGAGCAGACACTGACGGCACACCCCGATCATCACGCCCTCATCTGCCTGCACCATCATCCCGAACCGATGCAGAGCCGCTGGCTGGATAACCACATCCTGAAAAACGCCACCGAGTTCTATCTCGTAACCGACAAACACCCACAGCTTCGAGCCATCCTCTGGGGACATGTTCACCAAGCATGGTCAGGGCAGCGCGGGCAAGTCCAACTTCATGCCACACCATCGACCTGTTTCCAGTTTCTGCCACGCAGTGATGACTTTGCGTTCGACCAGCGCCCGCCCGCCTATCGCCGCATCCGCCTCCACAGCGATGGAAATTTCACCTCCAGCGTCAATTTCTGCGAACTAACTTTGTAAAAAAGTTGTCACAGTTGGGAACGCATGCAGAAAAAGTGCTACCTGGCCCAACCGGCCAACATAAACACCGTAGTCATGCCTTTCTCCCACGTCGACAATATAAACAAGAGGCTGCTTTCGTGGAACTGTCCCAACAAATCAAGACCTACCTGTCTCAACCCAACCCTGACCTGCTGGAAGCATCATTGCTGGTTGCACGGCATGCACAGCCATCACTGGTTACAGCAGAATACACCTGGCTGATCGATTCCTGGGCTACCGAGCTGGCCGAGCGCCTGCAAGGATTGCCCGACGCCCGCGCAAAACTGAAAAAGATCAATGACTTCCTATTTCGGGAACTGGGTTTCAGTGGCAATCACGACGATTACTACGACCCTCGCAACAACATGATCAACCACGTCATCGAGCGCCGCAAAGGCATACCGATCACGATGGCAGTGCTGTACATCACGTTGGCACAACGGGTTGGGCTGGATGTCGTCGGCGCATCATTTCCCGGCCATTTCCTGGTCAAGATGAACCTCGACGAGGGCCTGATCGTTCTCGACCCCTTCAACAAGGGTGTCAGTCTTGGCGAAGACGATTTGAAGACCTTGCTCGAATACAACAATCTCAATACCGACACTGACATGCTCTCTGTATCGCTACGCACCGCAACGCCGGAAGAGACGATACAGCGGATGTTGCGCAACCTGAAATCGGTTTACATCAAGGAAAAGCGCCAGGAATCCGCCCTGGAAATTCTCAACCTGATGCTCACCATCAATCCGAAGCTCACCGAGGAGCGGCGCGAACGCGGCCTGCTGCTGCGCGATATGGGCTGTCACCACACCGCCCTGCTCGACCTGAACGACTATATGGAGCGCTCGAAAAAAGAGGAGCGGATCGCCGAGATCCGCCCCATCATCGTTGACCTGTTGCGGAGCACACCCGCGTTGCACTAGCGAATAGAAATCTCCACACGTTCGCTAACCCCCTTGCCGTCGCCGCTGCCAATACCCTGGCTGCTGAGGCGGCGGGGGGAGATGCCTTTGGAGATGAGATACTTTTTGACACGCACCGCACGCCCCAATGACAACCTCAGGTTTTCATATTCATCCTTGCCCGATGCCGCATAGCCCTTGATATCGAACCGCAGTTTGAAGAAGGCGGCAACATCACGGGCAAAGCGGTCGAGCTGGCGTGTGGCCTCGGCGTCGAGCATATCGCTGCCCGGCTGGAACTCGATGACCGGCATGGTCAGGCTAAGCAATGCCCGGCTGCGCTCGGAACGCTTTGGCTTGGTCGTGGTGACGGTGGTACCGTATTTCACGCCGGTCGGGGCCACGGCAGCCACAGACTTGCCAAAACGCTTGACCAGCCCGACCGTCAGCATCGCCGCGTCCACATCATAGGCGGTGTATTCCAGCCGCAGGCCGAAACCGTCGCGCCAAGCGTATTCGGCGCCCGCACCAACCAGAACATGGTAGTCGTTCCCGCGCTCAAACAGCAGGTTGCTGCTGTTCTGCATCGCCCCCACGCCCAGCCGGCCATAGAGTGAAAAGCCTTGTCTTGGCACCCCGGGGTAGTAGTAGCGCGATGGCGGCTGCGGTGACTGGTTGTAGAAATAGGCCAGTGCGGTGACGCCAAAATCCCGATAGGCAACATGGCCGACCGGATCTCCACCAACATTGGACACTTCGGCTTCGCCGAGATCGGCATAATATCCCTCGACGCTGAAATAGCGCGAAAGATCATAGCCAGCAGCGATCATGAACCCGGCATCATTGTCGTCGCTGATTCGGTAGCAATCACAATCCGATGCTGGCTTGACACTGGAAAACCCCGCAGCCCCAGAGAGGAACCAGCGCGAATCCGCGGCGGTCTTGGCCACCGGTGCACCCACTAACGGGCCAGCAGCAAGCGCGAAGGCAATGGTTGCAAGCAGAAACTTGTTGGCTGTCACGATTGAAAACCCTCCCTGTGGGCATGAATCTTATTCCGTTTCTCTTGCCGCATCAGCCTGCCCGATATCAGCAGCGCCGGCAAGAACCACCAAGTCATCGCTCCTCCGCCCCAGCCTGAAATGCCGGTCCGCAGCCGTGCTCCACTTACCTCCTGAAAGTCGGGAATACCATTGCCATTGGCATCGAGGGCGCGATTTCCGCCATCCCCCAGCACCGTCCCACGACCACCATCGTCGCTGCCAAGATCATCGATTCGACCATCCCCGTCGAAATCAACTCCACCGGCTTCGATAATGTCGAAAATGCCGTCGGCATCACTGTCGAGCTGGCGAAAATCGGCGACGCCATTGCCATCACTGTCGAGTGGTTGATGATAGCCCGACACACCGTCAGCCCTGCCATCGGCGTCGTCATCCTGCAAACCGGCCTCGATGACATCACCAATACTGTCATTGTCGCTATCCAGATCGAGATAGTCAGCCAGGCCATCACCATCCGTGTCCGTGATCTTGTAAGCATCGACTGCTGGCACCGAGGTGGAAGCGACATCGATTCGACCATCGGCGTTGCCATCTACCCGCGCGACATCGTCCAGTGACAAGGACGACTCAAAAATATCGAAGATACCATCACCATCGGCATCAAGGTCGAGCTGATCGACCACGCCATCTCCATCGCTGTCCGCCGCAGCCTCGATATAATCGGGAATGCCGTCATTGTCATCATCGGGGTCGATTTTGTCCGCCAAGCCATCCAGGTCACTATCACCATTTCCCGGCTGCAGAATGCGAATACGCACGGAAGCCGTACTCGTCTCCCCCGCCGCCCCTGTCAACGTGTAAGTAAAGCCATCTTCACCCTGAGCATCTGCTGCTGGTGTATAGACAAATGCATCGCCGAGCCGCCGCAGCTCGCCCGATTCAGGCAATGCCGCAACATGCATGTCAACATCACGAGCCACCGGAATGCGGTCATTCCGCAGCACATTCAGCAATACCGATTGCCCCGCCATCACAACAAAGTCATCCCCCCTGGCAAGTAATGCCGCATCGGCACCAGCGACGTGAAACAGCGCCAGATCGATCACCGTTTCATCCTCCTGCCGAAGATCGACAAGCCGTGGCAGCGGTGCACCAGCCACCCGATAATTGTCGGGAAAACCTGCACCATCCGTCACCAAGTCCAACCAATATCGGCCAACGGGAAGCCCGTTGAATTGATAATCACCACGCGCATCGGTCTTGCGCACGCCGATCAAGCGGTCCAAACCCTGCTCGAAGCGACCATCTCCGTCATCCATATACAAGCGTAACGTCAATCCTTCCAGCGCATCTTCCCCTTCGTCCTGTTTTCCTGAACCAGCGGCATCACGAAACACCTTGCCAGACAATGACAGCAGCTCTGCTGCGGTGAAGTACGCACCAATTCCGCCGTACAAATCGCCATCACCACCGAAATTTCCAGTTGCATCGGGTACGTTGCTGCGGCTGGTGGTCAATGGATAGGCCGCAGGGTTCAACAGATCGATCGTCTCCTCGACATCGGCGCCGAATAGTGAGAAACCGTAGAGCATTTCACCGGGCTCGATACCGAGCGCGTCAAGAGAGACGAAGGTCGCACCGAACATCTCAACGGTATCGCTGCGCAGGGAAACCGGCGGGCCGTTGGGCGGCTGGTGCGCATTGGCAAGGAAATCGCTCCGAAGCGCGATATCAGAGACGCCATAACGCAATGCATCGGCATCTGAGCTGTCGTGTGCGTGAATGGTTAGCAGATCACCGTATCCGGCCACCCGCCCGGTCGCATCGAGCGCAGTAATGGCCGCGACCTTAACCGGGCTGTTGGCACCCTTTTCGGCAATGAGAAAACCAGCTCGATCGAACAATTCAGCCTTCGGCGGCGGGAGAATACCGCTGGGGAAAATAATATCGATCCGCTCGATATTGCCAGCCGTTGCCAAGCCGCCGGAATCCTGATTAGAAAAGACATCGAGCAATCCCCGATTGACAATGTTTTCCCGCAGCAACCGCCCAGCCTCACAATTCGCTGAATCATCACCGGGAAAATCAGGCTGAAACGAGAGCAACTTGCGGCCCATCTCCACAAATAGCGAGCAGCTCATGCCGCTGACCTGGGGGTTATCGACCCTGTGAATAGCAATGCGTGGCGCGGGATAGCGATGAGTGAACCTTGCGCCCCCATGGGAAAACGCTTCAAGCGTCAGGTTGACACCGACACCCCAACGATAGCGGTCATCACCAACCTTATAGGAAGAAGGCGCAGCGAAACGGTGTGCCAGCTCGACCTCTGCCACCTCACCGCGCGCCAAAACGATCGCCGGCAACAGCAGCCCCGTCACGAGGGCAAAACGGGACAGCCCCTCCAATAACCATCTCAACTCATTCACCGACATCCCAAATCCCTTTAGCTATAAAGCTTAATTTCCTGAAAAACCGAGGTTTTCTCGAAGATACCAATTATAGCCTATTTTCGCGGGGGTAAACCTGACTCATCAAACCCAGATAGAAGAACTTGCGAGTGCAAAATCACTAGACATCCAGTTTCACAACGTTGCACCTTCACGACGGCCGCGAACAACGCATAGCCCATCGGAGCTAGACCTTTTGGTCAACAAACGATTCATAGGCACACCGCTACCGTGACCCATAACTCAATGACTTACGCCACGACTCCACGTCACTGGAGGGCAGCCCACGGACATCTATCTAGCCGTCACGGGTTACTGTGCAGATCGTCACTTGTTGTTAAATTACACACAGCCATAGGGATTGGGTCATCAATACTATGGCTGCAGAAGTTCATTCATCCGTTCTTCTGCTGTTTTACCGGGTTACAAGACGACGATCGGACGGACAAAATCAGAAATTGGTGATAGTCCGCCATCAGGAACGACAACAACTGATCCGGGATCACATCAGCACTGTGTAACAACGGGGGTTGGTTGCAGAATGCTGGCCAGAATGTGGAACCGGATAATGATCCTCCTGATTTCCGGCAACCGTGCTTTGACCCGGTCTTTGTATTCCAGTGGGGGCTGGATTTAAAGCTGACGCATTGGCGTCAGCTTTATTTTTTTCTGGTGTTCGTTCGTAACTGCTCAGCTCACCACTGAAACACGTCATCTCTGCGTTCAGATCCTGTATCCGCTTCAATCCCAGCTGTACCACAGCCCATTTCGCTTTGGCGTCCGCCATGCTCTATGATGCCTGTAACTTGTCGTAACACTTGGCGGTAACCATATCACCAGCCATGCTGCTATGACGGATTGCAGCCAAAACACCAGCCTCATCACATCTGTGTTGATGTAAACAACTGATATTTAGAAAGTTGGTGTGACGCCTTCTACGTTTTCAGGCTATGAAAAGGCTACAATCACCGCAGTAATCAATGTCAACAGGAGACCCCACCAGCAACCTTGAAAACCCCATCGACCAATCTGCTGCTGTATGTCATCGTCGCCGCGCTAACGATTTTTGCGTGGGCGGCACTCAATCGTCCTGGCGATGAACTCTCGTGGTCCCATAGCATTCAAGGCGTATCCTTTTCACCATTGCGAGCGGAACACGACCCTACTAAAGGGCGTTACCCCACTACGGCCCAGATCGATGAGGATCTCGCCTTGTTGTCCGGCGATGTCGAGAACATCCGGACCTATACGGTCAAAGATGACTTGTACCAGATACCCCGTCTGGCCAAAGCCCATAATCTGAAGGTCACACTCGGCGCCCATCTGTCGGGCGACATGTCGGAAGACGCGGCGGAGCTCAAACGCCTGATCACCGTCGCGAAAGAAAACTGGGATACGGTAGACCGGGTGATCATCGGCAACGAAACATTGTTGACCAACACACTCACGGTCGATCGGCTGGCTACTTACCTGGATCGTGTACGGCGCTCACTGCCGATGCCGGTGAGTACTGCCGAACCCTGGCATATCTGGCTGAAACATCCGGAACTCGTCAAACGGGTCGACTTCATTACCGTCCACCTGCTCCCCTATTGGGAGGGCTTGCCGGCAGATGCTGCGGTAGGCTATCTGCTGCAGCGCTACCGCGAACTACAAGCGACCTATCCCAACAAGCCGATCGTGATCGGTGAGGTTGGTTGGCCGAGCAATGGTCGCCAACGTGAAGCCTCAGTGCCATCACTGAGCAATCAGGCCATGTTTCTCAAACGGTTTCTAACACTCGCCAGAAACGAAGGCTGGACATACTTCATCATTGAAGCATTTGATCAGCCATGGAAAGCAGAAACCGAAGGCGGTGCCGGTGCCTATTGGGGGCTTTACGACGTCAACCGCAGCCCCAAGTTTTCTTTCACTCAGCCGGTGCTCGACATTCCCCAGTGGAAACTGCTCGCCGCGCTTTCGGTCGCATTCGCTATCCTGGTGCTGGGCCCTTTGCTGCGCAGCGAGCACAATCTCACATCGATTGGCCGCAGCTTTCTTGCAGTGGTTACCTTCGCAGCCGTCACCGCCATTGTCTGGCTGATCTACAGCTATACCAAACAATACCTGACCTGGAGTTCCATCGTGCTGGGTTTTGTGATGTTGCTGGCCGTACTGGGCTTGATCATGGTGCTGCTGGCGGAAGCGCATGAATGGGCAGAAGCACTGTGGGCAGGGAAGCCAAAACGACCTTTTCAGCCGCCCCAGCTGACGGATGACGAACTGCCTTTCGTGTCGATCCACATCCCGGCCTACAGCGAACCGCCCGAGATGCTGAAGGAAACCCTGAATGCACTGGCCGCTCTGGACTATCCGCATTTTGAAGTATTGTTGATCGACAACAACACCACAGACCCGGCGCTGTGGCAGCCGGTACGTGACCACTGCCACAAACTCGGTTCACGCTTTCGCTTCTTCCACTTCGACAAACTGGCAGGCTTCAAGGCCGGCGCCATGAATGTGGCACTGCGCGAAACCAACCCCGCAGCCGAGGTGGTTGCCGTCATCGACAGCGATTACATCGTCGAACGCAACTGGCTACGCGACTTGGCGCCCGCTTTCAGCGACCCGGAGCTTGGCATCATGCAGGCGCCGCAGGATTATCGCGACGGTGACCGGAACCTGTTCAAGGCAATGTGTCACGCCGAATACCGCGGCTTTTTCCAGATCGGTATGGTGACGCGCAACGAGCGCAACGCCATTATCCAGCACGGTACGATGACGATGATCCGCAAATCGGTACTGACGGAAGTCGGCGGCTGGAGCGAGTGGTGCATCACCGAAGATGCAGAGTTGGGTCTGCGTGTGTTCGAACACGGCTACAAAGCGCAATATGTGCCGGTCAGCTATGGTCGCGGCCTGATCCCGGACAACTTTCTCGATTTCAAAAAGCAGCGCTACCGCTGGGCCTACGGCGCCATGATCATCATGCGCCGCCACTTCAAGGAGCTGATGGGCTTCAAGCCAACCCACCTCACCCGTGGCCAGCGCTATCATTTCATCGCCGGCTGGCTGCCGTGGGTATCCGACGGCCTGAGCCTGATCATCAACATGACTGCGCTGTTCTGGACCGTAGGCATGGTTGTATTGCCAGAACATTTCGATCCACCACTGATGATGTTTGCGCTGTTTCCATTGGCGCTGTTTGCCTTCAAGCTGGTGAAGCTGACTTTTCTCTACCAGCTGAGAGTAGGTGCCAATGCACGCCAAAGCCTTGGCGCAGCGATCGCCGGACTCGCGCTGGCACACGGCATTTCTCGCGCAGTGATTACCGGGTTCACCAACAGCAGCCTGGGCTTTTTCCGCACACCGAAAATGGCCAGCCATTCTGCCTTTCTGCAAGCGCTGAACCATGCGCGTGAAGAGCTACTGCTAATGCTGGCGATGTGGCTGGGTGCCTGGGCCATCTGGCAGATCCATGGCTTGCAGATACCAGACACGAAAATCTGGATCACCATGCTGCTGGTGCAGTCCATCCCCTATGCCGCAGCGGTGACAATGAGCCTGATCAGTAGCCGGCCGGACCTCCCCGCCAGTCTGATCGGCCCCATGGCCAGTCTGAAAAAACCGGCCTACCCTTCCGATTCACCCACGGCATGAGCCATCAGACGGCGATACTGCCGCTGCAATGTTTGCGCTGATCGCGGCTGGCAGCTTTGCGTTTCACAGTACCGACCATCGAGCAGCAGCCGATAGACCAGCGCCGGCACATCGTAGTGGTGAAAGTCTGTCAGTGACAGCGGCCTGCCCCGATCGAACACCGCCAGCAGTGTCAGCTTGCTGCTGTCTTCCCTGCCCGCCAGATATCCGAGCTGTTCATACACGCCCTTGCCCTCAGGCATCGGCGGCACATGATCCCCGAGCACAATCACAATACTGTCCGGATCCATCTTCTTGAGCGCATTGATATGCTCGGCAATCGCCTTGCTGCGATAGTAGATCTGGTTGACGATAGCCAACAGGTCGTCGTTGACCGGGCCGCCTGAGGTCACCTCAACCACACGAGGCCGCTGCGTTTCATCAAGCTTGAACGGGATGTGGCCGTAAATTGTCATCACATAATTCAACAGCGGCCCCGTCCCCAGCTGGCGGCGAATAAATTCGCGATTCTGTCGCAACAACACTGCGTCGAACATATACTGCTCGGCATCGACATCACCGGTCGAAAGATAGCTATTATCGGCGGCGGCGTACTCCCGCGGAAAATGAATCTCGTCAAAGCCGACGCCTTTGAGGGCCGCCCGGGCGTTGAAGAACTCCGGCTTGAACCCCTCCGTGGCAATGCTGCGGTAGCCGATACGCTGCAAGGCATCCGGCAGACAATGAATCCTTGCAGCACTGAACAGGTTGAATTCGATGGTGCCAAACTCCTGCATGGCGGGAACGCCGCAAAGCACCTCGAATTCCGCCTGCGCGGTATACCCCCCATAGACCGGCGAACGCGACAGGCTGCCAGTACCATCGAGCAGCAATTTGCGGAAATCGGGATGCACCGGATCCATGTTGAAACGCAGTTTTTCCAGCCGCAGTGGATCAAGAAAACCTTCCAGCATGACGATATGCACATTGCGAGACGCAGCAACGCCACGCAGTTGCTGCAAGCGCCGCTCATTCTCAGCCTCATAGCCGGCATCGTCGCGATAGTCTGCAAGCGACTGCAACGCCTGTTGCCGTCGCGCCGCCTGATAGAGCACCATCGAGATGCGTCCATTGAGGCCTACCGAACGGTAGTCAGACCAAACGATTGGCGGATTGGCTAGCGTGGTAAAACCCTGCAGAAACCATGCTGGCCGCATACTGATCACGGCAACCAGCGCCACCAGTGGCAGCACCGACAGCAGCGCGCGTCGCGTACCTGGCCAACGCAGCCGCGACGCCACCAGCAGTAAGGGCAGGCCGAGTACGGCGGCGATACCCAACGATTGTTGCCACGGCAGCACGTCGATCAGCTCTGGCAACTCCTGAATTTCACTGAGCCGGAAGACGCGACCCAATAACAGGTAGTAGACATCCAGAAAGAAGTAGACCAGCAGCACGGGAATAGCTGCCAGCAGCGCCCGAAACCGCTGCGCCGGCAAAAAACTGCGCACCAGCAGGTAAAAATAGAGCACCAGCGGCAGTTCCAGCGCCTTGTGCCACGACAGCGGCTGCAAGCCACCTCCGCTCCAGAACTGTTTTGTCATCACAAACAGCACCAGGGCGAATACGAGGTACTCAGCCAGATGCCTGATGGCGGTCCTGCTATGCAACACAATCTCCCTCTCCCTTGGCATGGGTTCTGGCAACAATCATCATCGGGGCAACACGAAACACTCATTTGGGAACAGCGCCATAGCATAGGTGATATGAAGCAATACCTGCGAATTCCCGTTACTGGAGGGCGATCATAGAAGTGCTATGGGGGTAAACAACATCCATCAAACAACCATCAATCATTGAGTGATGCAATACTCTCTATTAGTATAGGGAATTGCAGATTGTTCCTGATTTGTGAACTGGCTAACATCGGCTGACTGAGGCTGGCATGCCTCAGTCAGCCGGCATGGGTTTGTCAATGCGTCCATGGCCGGGCAACGCAGGAAAACGGGTACATGACAATCCGGCCCCCAGTCGGGCTGTCAGCGATGAAGTACCTATGACAAGACTGCTCAGCGAGTAGCCACGTAACAGGTAGCGGCCCGGATTTCGGCTGAAAACGCCATGTCGGCGATCTTCGGCATAAACCGTGCAGCCTCTCTGTAACATAACCATAAGTCAGGTCCACAAGCCTGTTGCCAAGCAAACATCAAGCGAGTCTCAGATGCGATGACGATATCCTGATCCGTTCCAGATATGTTTGCGACAGACACTCGCTTTTCTCCGCCGCGCCCCGTCTGGAATCGAATCAACCGCCTCGCTCCGACCCAGCGCTCGATCGTCGCTTGCAGCATCGTTTTGCGGCCTGTTCCAATAACGATACATAGGAGACTGACTGATGAGTTCCAACAACTCATACTGGCGAGCAAACCTCCGATTGATGGCGTTCTGCCTGACAATCTGGTTCATCGTCTCATTCGTCTGCGGCATTCTGCTGGTGGACGTCCTCAACCAATATCGCCTCGGCGGCTACAAACTCGGTTTCTGGTTCGCCCAACAGGGCTCCATCTATACATTTGTCGTGTTGATCTTCTTTTATGCCTGGCGCATGAATGCGATCGACCGCAAATTCGACGTTCATGAAGACTAGGAGAACCTGACGTGGATCTGAAAACACTAACGTATATTTTCGTCTTCGGAACTTTCGCGCTGTACTTTGCGATTGCCTGGTGGGCACGTGCATCGTCGACCAGTGAGTTCTATGTTGCCGGCAAGGGCGTGCACCCGATTCTCAACGGCATGGCAACCGGCGCGGACTGGATGAGTGCCGCCTCGTTCATCTCCATGGCGGGCCTGATCGCCTTCCTCGGCTATGGCGGCTCGGTATTCCTGATGGGCTGGACCGGTGGCTATGTGCTGCTGGCGATGCTGCTGGCGCCATACCTGCGTAAACACGGCAAATACACCGTGCCGGAGTTCATCGGTGACCGCTACTACTCACAGACCGCACGCATCGTCGCCGTCATCTGCCTGATCATCGCCTCGCTGACTTACGTCATCGGCCAGATGAAGGGCATTGGCGTCGCCTTTGGCCGTTTCCTCGAAGTGGACTATGCCATTGGCCTGTTCATTGGCATGGGCGTGGTCTGGGTCTACGCCGTACTGGGTGGTATGAAGGGCATCACCTACACCCAGATCGCCCAATACTGCGTCATGATCTTCGCCTACACCGTGCCAGCGGTCTTCATCTCGCTGCACCTCACCGGGCATCCACTGCCGCAGATCGGCCTTGGCAGCAAGATGGTGGGCACCGACACCTACCTGCTCGACAAGCTCGACTTGGTCGTCACCGACCTTGGTTTCAAAGAGTACACCACGGCCAAGCTGGGCAGTACGCTCAACATGTTCGCCTACACCCTGTCGTTGATGATCGGCACGGCTGGCCTACCCCATGTCATCATGCGCTTCTTCACCGTACCGTCGGTCAAGGCAGCACGCTCCTCGGCAGGCTGGGCACTGGTCTTCATCGCCATTCTCTATACCGTTGCACCTGCGGTTGGCGCCATGGCCCGTTTGAACCTGCACAACACCATCCAGCCGGCACCGGGCGAGAATCTGGCCTATGACGAGCGGCCACAGTGGTTCAAGAACTGGGAAGCCACCGGCCTGCTGAAGTTCGAGGACAAGAACGGCGACGGCAAGATCCAGTATGTCGCCGACAAGGACAAGAACGAAATGGTCAAGGTCGACCGCGACATCATGGTGCTGGCCAATCCGGAAATCGCTAACCTGCCCAACTGGGTCATTGCACTGGTGGCCGCCGGTGGACTGGCCGCAGCCCTGTCGACCGCTGCTGGGTTGCTGCTGGCAATCTCCTCATCGATATCACATGACTTGATGAAGGGGGTTTTCGTCCAGGGCATCAGTGAACGCGGGGAGCTGCTCGCGGGACGGATCGTCATGACATTGTCGATCCTGCTCGCCGGCTATCTGGGGCTTAATCCGCCCGGCTTCGCGGCGGGAACGGTGGCATTGGCGTTTGGTCTCGCCGCGTCGTCGATCTTCCCGGCACTGATGATGGGTATCTTCTCCAAGAACATCGGCAGCAAGGCCGCCGTCGCCGGCATGGTTGCCGGTATCGGTGTGACCCTGCTTTACGTGTTCCAGCACCACGGCATCATGTTCATCAAGGGCACCGAGTTCATGATGGGCATGGAGAAGAACTGGTTCTTCGGCATCGATCCCAAGGCCTTCGGAGCGGTTGGCGCCATCGTCAACTTTGCCGTCGCCTATCTGGTATCGAAAGTCACCGGACCGGCACCAGACCACATCCAGCACATGGTCGAGAACTTCCGGGTTCCCGCCGGCGCTGGCGCAGCAACGGATCACTGACAGGCGTCAGTCGATGCATTGCTGAAATGGTGAGAAAAGGCTCCTTCGGGAGCCTTTTCTTTTTGCGCCATACGGTAGTCGTGGATAGGCCAATCACCTGCTCGAAGGCCGGTGCCAGGCGTCTGAGTCGCCAGATCGGCGACGGGCCGGCAGGATGCCGGCGGTCCCAGGGATTGCAGAAGCTGGTGGGCCGGGTTAGCGTAAACTGATGATTTACTGTCTATAACTACTCATCGACCCAGCCCGCGCTGCGGGCACACACCGAAAAGTAACGATGTCACCGATTTAGCCGTTAAGTGGCCATTTGGCAATCTGGTTTTCTTTCCCCTTCGCACGCGCCGCTGACGGGTGCGACTGGAGGGGGCAACCGGCCATGGATGGCCGGTTGAAGCTTGCGCGGCAGGAAGCCGCTCAAGCTGACCCCGGAAGGCGTGCCCGGCAGCGGAATCAAGCGTGTGTTGGGGCGTCCTTTTTTGGGTTCCGTTTTTTGGACGAGCAAAAAATGGAACTCGCGCTGTGCGAGAGTGGGTTGGAAGAATCGTAGTGTTGGTGAGCGCAAAACCCGTACCACCGCCACTCGATATGATCGGCGAGGACGAACAGTGGGAGATTAGCTCTTTCGTCCAATCGCCACCTGGAAATCATGGTGGTATTGTTTCGTAGCCAATCAAGCGGTGGTGCTTCTGTTCCAGCCCTCTACCACGGCCCCGAGTACCTTTTTGTCAACAGCAACAAAAAGGTACCAAAAAATGCCGCCCCGATTGCCCGCTGATTCCTGCGCTTCTCGGCCCAGCCGGGGGGCGGCCGACACGTCCCTTCGTGACGGCCGACGCAGGCCATCCATGGCCTGCCCCTGCGGGCTGATCCCGGCTGAGCCTGCGATGCTCGGGCGGGCAAAGGGGGTATCAGCGGTTGCCATACGACAGGTTTGGTGGGAAGTTACTTGGAAGTAGGTAGAAAAATATAACCGTAACTGCTCAGATTGCCGCCGACGATACATCGTCATCCCTGCCACCCAACAACCGGCCCAGCCAATCAATGGAAATAGAACTGAAGGAAATCCGCGACTTCATTGCCGCCATTCCGCCCTTCGATCGCCTCGACAAGCGCAGCATCGAAAAGCTGGTGGAAAAAATCACCATTCGTTATTTCCGCACAGGCGCGTCATTGCCACCAGAAGAAACCAAGCAGGAGCGGCTCTACATCATCCGCAAGGGCGCGTTGAGCCTGACATCCCGGAAAGGCACACTGCTGGGAAAATTAGGCGAAGCCGATATCTGTACCAGTTTCTGCCTGACCGATGGCACGAACAAATTTCAAGTGAGCGTCGATGAAGACATGCTCAGCTACACGATCGACTGTGACCAGTTGACCGAGATCGTCGGCGACGACTCCAGCGTACTCTCATTTATCCGCAATACAGCATCGCAACGCCTGAACCAAGCGATGGCAACACGCCAGGAAGCAGCCTCGTCCTCATCCCGCCTGATGACCATGACGGTTGACGACGTAATGCAAGCACCGGTGGTCACCATCGACACCAGCGACAGTATCCATGAGGCAGCCGTGCGTATGAATGACGAGTCCGTCTCCTCGCTCGTCATTGTCGACGGCGGCAAAGCGGTCGGCATCGTCACCGACAAGGACATCACTCGCCGTTGCGTTGCTGCGGGCCATGCACCGAGCAATCCGGTCGAACAGATCATGACCACTGACATGATCACCACATCCAGCGACGTGATCGCCTTCGATGCGCTGATGACGATGACGCGCAAGCATATCCACCACTTGCCGGTCATCGACGATGGCAAGCTCAAGGGGGTGGTCGCCATTTCCGATCTCATGCGTCAGGAAGGCCGCAACGCGGCCTATCTCGCCAGCGCCATCCATCGCGCCACCGACATCGACACCCTGCGCGGACTCAGCGAAACCATTCCGCAATTGCAGGTTCAGCTGGTCAACCAGAGCGCAACGCCGGATCACGTTGGTAACGTCGTTACCTCGATTACCTCAGCGCTGACCAGGCGGCTGCTGACACTGGCCGAGGAAAGATTCGGCCCACCGCCAGTGCCCTATGCCTGGGTCGCCGCCGGATCCCATGCCCGGCGCGAGCAGACCTCGCACTCGGACCAGGACAACGGCATGATCATTGCCGACGACCTGAAAAAAGAGGATGAAGGCTGGTTCGAGCAGGTTGCCAATTTCGTCTGCGACGGGCTCAACGACTGCGGCTATGTCTACTGCCCCGGCGACGTCATGGCAAAAAACGAGAAATGGCGCCAGACGCAATCCGTCTGGCAGGGCTATTTCGACAGCTGGGTCAATATGCCGGAGCCGATGGCGCTGATGTACTCCAGCATCTTCTTCGACCTGCGCACCATCCACGGCGACACCACGCTGCTACAAGCGATCCGCGAAAAGATGCTCGCGCAAACACCGCAAAGCACGCTGTTTCTCGCCCACCTGACGCACAACGCCCTGAAGCTGCGACCACCGCTGGGTTTCTTTCGCGATTTCGTACTGATCCACGACGGTAAACATAACGACACGCTCGATCTCAAACACAACGGCATCGCGCCCATCGTCGATCTGGCGCGGATCTATGCGCTGTCGGAAGGCATTCCTGCCGTCAACACAATCGAACGCCTCAAAGCCGCCGCCGGTACGCCTACGCTGAGCGAATCGGGGGCAGCAAACCTGCTCGACGCGCTGGAGTTCATCGGTATTTTGCGGCTGGAACATCAGGCACGACAGATACAGGCCGGCGAACCCGCCGACAACTTCATGTCACCCAAAGAGATTTCCCGGCTGGAGCGCGAACACTTGAAAGATGCCTTCAAAGTCATCCAGACCATGCAGGCGACACTTCAGTCCCGCTACCAGATATGAGGCCGTTGCTGCAATGACCTTGGCACTACTTGATCGCTGGCTTGGTCTCGATGCAAGGCGCAAGCGCATGCTGGCCAAGGCGCCGGCGGGCGCGTTGCGGGAATATCTCGCCACCCCCTTCCCCGACCCGGCAACCCCGCTGGATCGCACACCCATTCTCGCTGTCGATTTCGAAACCACCGGGCTCAACCCCGCCACCGCACATATCCTCAGCATCGGCCATGTCTGTATCGACAACAATGAGATCGTACTCTCGACGGCACATCACACCATCGTCCACAGTCACGGCGAACTGGACGAGGAGAACGTCGTCATCCACCAGATCACGGACAGTCACAAGGCATCCGGCGAACCATTGCAGCAGGCAATTGATGACTTACTTCTGGCAATGGCCGGTCGCGTCATGCTGGTACATTTCGGCCGCATCGAGAAAGACTTTCTCACTGCTGCCTGCCAGCGGCTCTACGGCATGGCACCGATTTTCCCGATGATCGACACGCTGTTCATGGCCACGCGTCGCATGGACATGCGCACCGCCGGCTACGATCCTTCCGAGCTGCGCCTGTTCCGGCTACGCGAACATCACAGCCTGCCCCGCTACGGCGCCCACAATGCGCTCAGCGACGCCATTGCCACCGCGGAACTGTTCATGGTCGAAACCAGTCTGATGGACAGGAAGAAAACACCACCGCTGAAACGGGTGTTGCGTTACTGACACAAATTAACTGCCTTTGGTGCGCACGCTAACGCGCACACACCCTACAACCAACCCACACCGTAGGGTGTGCGCCGCAGGTGCGCACCAAAAACCCGATGGCGAGCAGGGACGATAGTGATAACATTGTGCGCTGATATCACTTTTAGCGCGCCAGCATACACAACAAAGGAGCATCACCATGTCCGAAAAAGTCTATCCGGTAGATCCTGAATTTGCTGCCCAGGCCAACGTCAACACCGAACAGTACGAAGCCATGTACAAGCAGTCGGTGGAGGACCCGGAGGGTTTCTGGGCCGAACAGGCAGAGCAGTATCTGACCTTCTTCGACAAATGGGACAAGGTGCTCGACTGGTCCTTCATGGAAGATGACCTGCACATCGAATGGTTCAAGGGTGCGAAACTGAACGTTTCCTACAACTGCCTCGACCGTCACCTGGAAACCCGCGGCGACCAGACCGCCATTCTCTGGGAGGGCGACGATCCTGATGAAATGAACCGCAGCATCAGCTACCGCGAGCTGCACGCCAACGTCAACCGCTTCGCCAATGCCCTCAAGGCGCGTGGCGTGAAAAAGGGTGATCGCGTCTCGATCTACATGCCGATGATTCCCGAGGCCACCGTCGCCATGCTCGCCTGTACCCGCATCGGCGCGGTGCATTCCATTGTCTTCTCCGCCTTCTCGCCCGATGCGCTGGCCAGCCGCATCCATGATTCCGACTGCGAAGTGCTGATCACCGCCGATGTATCGGTTCGCACGGGCAAGTCTCTGCCCCTGAAGCAGAATGCCGATGCGGCCTTGGCGAAATGCCCCAATGTCCACACCTGCTTCGTGGTTCGGCGTGGCGATGGCAGCTGTGACTGGACCGAAGGCCGCGATGTCTGGTACCACGACGCGCTCGAAGCCGCCGACCCGGTCTGCGAACCGGAGCCGATGGACGCCGAGGACCCGCTGTTCATTCTTTACACCTCCGGCTCCACCGGCAAACCCAAAGGCGTGCTGCACACCACCGCCGGCTACCTGCTACAAGCGGCGATGACCCACAAGCTGGTGTTCGACTACAAGGACGGCGAAGTCTACTGGTGCACCGCCGATATTGGCTGGATCACCGGCCACAGCTATATCGTCTATGGCCCGCTGTGCAACGGCGCCATCTCGCTGATGTTCGAGGGTGTACCCACCTACCCGGATGCCGGGCGCTTCTGGCAGGTTTGCGACAAGCACAATGTCGCCAGCTTCTACACCGCACCCACCGCCATCCGCGCGCTGATGGCCCAGGGCGACGAGCCGGTCAAGGCCACCTCACGCAAGAGCCTGCGCCTGCTCGGCACCGTCGGCGAGCCGATCAATCCAGAAGCCTGGGAGTGGTACTACCATGTGGTCGGCGATGGCCGCTGCCCGATCGTCGATACCTGGTGGCAAACCGAAACCGGCGCGCACATGATCACCCCGCTGCCCGGTGCTACCCCGCTCAAACCCGGCTCGGCATCGTGGCCATTCTTCGGCGTGCAACTGGCGCTGCTGGACAACCAGGGCAACGAGATCGAAGGCAATCCGGCCACCGGCAACCTCGCCATCAAACATCCCTGGCCATCGCAGATGCGCAGTGTCTATGGCGATCACAAACGCTTCTACGACACCTATTTCTCGATGTACAAGGGCTACTATTTCAGCGGCGACGGCGCCCGCCGCGACGAAGACGGTTACTACTGGATCACCGGCCGCGTCGATGACGTGCTCAACGTCTCCGGCCATCGTCTCGGCACCGCCGAAATCGAATCCGCCCTGGTGCTGCACGACAAAGTCGCCGAAGCCGCCGTGGTTGGCTACCCGCATGAAATCACCGGACAGGGCATCTATGCCTATGTCACGCTGATGAAGGGCGAACAAGGTAGCGACGAGCTGAAGGCCGAGCTGGTGCAACTGGTCCGCAAGGAGATCGGCCCCATCGCCAAGGTCAACATCATCCAGTGGGCACCCGGCCTGCCCAAAACCCGCTCGGGCAAGATCATGCGCCGCATCCTGCGCAAGATCGCCGCCAACGAAGTCGATGAACTGGGCGATACCTCAACACTGGCCGATCCATCCGTCGTCGATGATCTGATCAAGAATCGGCAGAACACCTGATTGATGTAACGCTGGTAACTACTCAGCGACACAGCCCGCTACGCGGGCTGTGTCCCTTTTAAGTAACTTCCCATCAAACTGGTCGCCTGGCAACCACGATTTCCCCTTTGCCCGCCCGAGCATCGCAGGCGCAGCCGGGATCAGCCCGCAGGGGCAGGCCATGGATGGCCTGCGTCGGCCGTCACGAAGGGACGTGTCGGCCGACCCTCGGCTGGGCCGAGAAGCGCAGGAATTAGCGGGGAATCGGGGCGGCATTTTTTGGTACCTTTTTGTTGCTGTTGACAAAAAGGTACTCGGGGCCATGGCAGAGGGATGGGACGGAAACACCACTGCTTGATTGGCCACGAAACAATACCACCACGCTTTCCAAGTGCTGAAGCCAACAAACCTGATCTCCCGCTTGTTGTCCTCACCATTCGTATCAAGCGAGGTGGCATCGGTTTCGCGCTCATCAACACTACGGTTCTTCCGATCCACTCTCGCACAGCGCGAGTTCCATTTTTTGCTCGTCCAAAAAACGGAACCCAAAGCACCGCTCCATTGCGTCCTGCAATCGCGGTATTCGTACATCCCTGTACATCAAGGACGCCCCAACACACGCTTGATTCCGCTGCCGGGCACGCCTTCCGGGGTCAGCTTGAGCAGCTTCCTGCCGCGCAAGCTTCAACCGGCCATCCATGGCCGGTTGCCCCCTCCAGGCGCACCCGGCAGCGGCGCGTGTGAAGGGGAAAGAAAACCAAGTAGCCAGGTGACTATTGAATGGCTGGCTCAGTATCATTTCGTTACTTTTCGGTGTGTGCCCGCGCAGCGGGCTAGGGCGCTAAGCAGTTACTAACGCTGAGTGAAGCACCGCATACGCCCCCTCACTCCACCTTCCGCAGCCGCGCATGCACCTTGCGCCCACTCTTTTCCGATACGAACCAGCCAATCAACGAGTCATCGGAGTTCGAGACTGAGAACTCTCCTTTGCCCACGCCAGCAATTTGAAAGCGAAATTTGCCCGGCATGTTTTTGACAAACCTGCCACTGCCCGTCCCCTTGCCTGCCAATGTCACCTGCAGCCGTCCGCCCTGAAGTGGCCTGATCATCAGCTCAATGCCTTTATTTTTATTGACCCAACGCCCGGACAAGCCTGGCACTGGGTCTTCCTGCTGCACCTCATTCACCGAGGCAGCCGGGGCAACCCTGGGTTTTGCTGCTGCAACTGCGGCTACCGGTTCGGCCCGCTCCCCAGCATCTGCAAGCACCGTCGTCGGACCACCTGGCGGCTCACGGTCACCCGCTGCTGGCGCAGCAACGGGTTGGTCGGGAGATGAGCCGCTGCCGGCTGATGGCCAATACCACCAACCAGCCACCAGCAACAACGATGCAATGATGGCTCCGCCGATGGCAGTGCTGCGGGAACGCGGTGCCGGCGCGGGATCGATGTCATGCGCCTGCTGCTGTTGCAGGCCATCGACCTGCCGAAGAATATCAATCAGACCGGATACGTCATGATCCCAGCGCTGCTGCTTATCCGAGATTTCGTAGAACTGTTTATCCCGCAACCAGCCAATCTTGCCCAGATCAAGATCCCGCGACAGTCTCGCCCCTTCGATAAAGACGGGAATCACCGCAACACCGAGTTCACGCGCCCGCTCCAGTTCCAGCTCGACGTAGTTGACTGGATCATCCTGGCGGCGGCGCCAGATGTCTTCCCAGTGACGCCCGATCACAAGGACCAGCGCTGCTGCCTCCCGCAGGTTGCGTTCAATAGCCTTGCGCCAGTCACTGCCGCCGCGAATATCCTCGACATCGCGGAACACCTCGTCTGTTCCAAATGCCTTTTCGAGTTCGTCTTCCAGGCGGGCGACATAGCCGGGGACATCATCACGACGATAACTGAGAAAAATTTTCCTTTTTGCCACGGCGCTGCTCCCCATGTCCTGTTGCTGTAACTATAGCCTTCGTTCAGGAAAAATGCCGCGACCCAGGCGCCATGGCCGGATTGCCAGCCTTTGTACCAACAGCTATTCTCAGCGCACTTCGACTCAGCAGAAAGCAATGCCCACTTTCCGACCATCGAATCCATTGACGACACTGCTGATGATACTGGCGCTGTTCATAGCCATATGCCAAGTCACCGTGGCCGGTCCTGTCAATATCGATACTACGTCTTCGGAACCCCCACCGAACACACTGCAATACCTCGAAGACCCTGACGGCAGTCTGACTCTGGAAGAAATATCATCTCCCGCTTTCGATCACCGCTTTCGACAGAACGAAAGTGACGTGCCACGATTTGGCCGCACCCGCTCCACCTACTGGCTACGCCTGCCGGTTGTACACAATAACGACCATGATCACTATTTGCTGATCGATCACCCCATCATCGGTACAGCGCAACTCTATGCAGTGCCAATCGCTACCAAGCAAGGCAGCGAGCCGTCAGCCACAACAAGCCTTGAACGCATCAGTTACCGCACGCCGCTGTTTCGGCTCGATCTGCCACACGGCCAGCCCATGATGCTCTATCTGCGCGCCTATAACGGCAAGGCGTTGCTGGAATTCCCGATTCGCTTCCTCTCTTCCGAGCGATTACTGCGGCAGAGCATTTTCGACTACGGCTTTTTTGCATCCATCCTCGTCTCGCTCTGCGTTCTCGCGGCATACAATCTCTTGCTGTACATCAACTTGCGTGAACCCAGCCTGCTGGCGCTGGTAATACTCATTGGCTCCACGCTACTGGTGACCTACCAGGACAGCAATCTGCTGCCCTGGCTGGAGCCACTGAACAGCCCGGACAGCTATTTCTTCTCCCTGCCACTGATACTGACGATCGCCTCGGCGCTTAACTTCTGGAAGCATGTCAATAACGGGCAAGACCCACTACTGGACAAGATCTGCCGCTGGGTGCCTGCGGCATTGATCGCAACCCTGCCATTCCTCGGCCTGGTTCCCTCACTGGAACGCGTACTCTACCTGCTCGCCGTCATACTGAGTGCCATCACGCTGCCGCTGATCATTCGCTCCCTCCCCGGCCTCAATCACACAAGCAGACAAAATGCCATTGCCGCGATTGTTTTTCCAGGGCGAGCGCATATAAACTCCCATAAAACCAGCAAGATATGAGATCATACAGAGAAACCACATTAGGAGTTTCCCGTGACCGCCTGCTTGATTGAACACTTTTCGCCGTTAGAAGACCCTCGT
>JALSHZ010000082.1 GCA_026981985.1 Gammaproteobacteria bacterium
CATGAACCTGTTTGAGCGGGAGCCATCTGCGTTGAGCCTGGCAAAAAAGCGCCGCAAAGCTGCATGGGATGATAACTACCGCGCTAAGGTATTATTTTCACGTTGATTTATATGCGCTCGCCCTGGTCGACGGCGCATTTCAACATTCACTTCCCATCACCGTATCGCGATTTTGCCGATCAGGTCGGCGCCATGGCGGAAACCGTCCATAGCAAGCTGGTGAAACTGCTCGGTCATGCGCCATCGAGCAAGACGGAAATCATCATCAATGACGCCGTCGATACAGCCAACGGTGCTGCCAGTCCATTCCCCTTCAAGCGGATCGAAATCTACATGACCGCCCCGTGGGAGGGCGATCTGCTGTCCAATCAGTCTTGGCTGGAACAGTTGTTGAGCCATGAATACACCCACATCCTGCAACATGACCGGGCAGCCGGCATCCCGGCTCGGCTGCGCAGAATCTTTGGTACGGTCGATGCACTGCCGTTGGTATTTGGCAACCACCCCCAGTTGTGGGGGCCGCACTGGCTTGCTGAAGGACTGTCGGTTCATATCGAGTCACTGGGCGGGCAAGGCAGAAGCAACAGCGCCATCTACAACGCGAAGATGCGCGAAGCGGTACTCAGCGGACTGCATACGCTGTCGCAGGAGAGCTATGAAGGCTACAACCCGATTCGCTGGCCGTTTGGCCACGTCTATCTGTATGGCGCTTATTTCTTCGAATTCATCAACCAGGAATATGGTGAGCAGAAGCTCATAGAATATCTTGCCGAGTACGATGACAACCTGATTCCGTGGCGCATGAACCACCGCGCGAAGACAACCTTTGGTGTCTCATCAGACGCGCTGTGGGAAAAATATCTCAACTATCTGCGCAACAAATTCGAACCACAGATCCAGCATATCCAAGCACGGACAGTGGATGAAGCGATTGTGCTCGACGACAACCCCTGGCTGAACCTCTACCCGACAACCGGCCCGGATCACAGCGTCTACTACTACCACTCCGACCTGATCAGCATGCCGGAGATACGCCAGGCGTTTCCCGACGGTGATCACGAGCGGCTCATTCGACTTCGGCGCGTCCGCTTCCTCGACTGGCACCCTGACCATGGGCTGCTGATCGGGCGTGAGCAGATATGCGATAACAGAAACATCTACACCGACTTGTTCCTGCTCTCACCAACCAGCCGAACCCCCAAGCGGATTACAAACTGCGCACGCATTCAGAGCGCGGTCTGGCGCAATGATGGCAACGAGATCATAGCTGTCCAGCACAACGGCGCAGCCACGCGGCTGATCTCCATCCCGCCATCTGGCGGCCCCTTTGGCCCGCTGTTTACGCCGGAAACGGGGGCACGGCTTGGCCGGATCGCTGCATCGCCCGATGGTGCCACCATTGCCATGCAGTACTACCAACCGACGCATGGCTGGACTATCGCATTGTTTTCAATGGATGAGCGGACGTTTGATCGCATCACCCGGCCAGGTGGCACCATCAGCCATCCCCGTTTCAGCCCTGATGGCAGCGCGCTTTTTCTTATTTCCGACCACGACAATCGCGTCGAACTGCGCAAGCTCGACCTTACCTCCGGAGAACTGACAACCCTCACCAACAGCATGGGCTATATCCAGGACTATGCGGTGGACGATAGCGGCAATATTTCGGTCGTTGAGCACAGCGACAAGGGGCTGCGACTCGTTCGACTCCAGCCCGCTACAGCAGCAACACCGCTACAGATAGACGGCCATCCCCGACATGCCCGGACGACAGCATTCCCCGGCTACGACGCCCATCTTGCGAAAACGGCATCACGCCCCGACACTGCTTACAACCCGCTCAAATCACTGCAACCGCGTGGCTGGCTACCGATTGCCGCGTTCAGCGATAGCCAGGCGTCCCATATCGGCCTGAGGCTCAAGGGGCAAGATGCACTCGGATTTCATCAGTGGAGCACGATGCCACTCTGGTTTGATCACGAGGATACGCGGCAGCTCGGTGGCTCCGTGCTGTACAGCTACGACAATCGTGCGCTGCTGTCAGCCACCCGCAACATTGTCTCCGATGGCGAAAACACCCAGCCTGTCTGGACTGAAGAGGACCGCCTTCAATTACTGCTACAACAATACTGGAACCGCCGAGACTTCGGCTGGAAACTGTTTGCCGGCATCGCCCGGGAAACACTGCGTCGTCACGAAGGCCAAAGCACAGATAGCGCCACCGACCAGATCAACGGTATTGGCATCGCGTTCAACAGCCTGCAGCACTACGGCCAGTCCATCGCCCCTACAGACGGCTTGACCTTTGGCCTGACGGCAGAACACTACGCTGCCGGGCATCAACACGACGGCGAGGCAGTGCTTGCATCATTATCGGCTGCTCGGCACCTTGGAGGAAACCATCATTTTTATGGCGAGCTACTGGCCGGAGCCGGCTCCCCCGGCATCAAACCATTTTCACTCGGCGGCACGGAAAACGTGCTGGACGAGATCGGCGGTATTACCCCACTGGGGCAGCGGCGCTTTTTTCTCCGCGGCTACCAGCAGGGCGCCATTGACAAGGGAAATCACTTCACGCGGGCCACGCTCGAATGGCGCTTCCCGATTGCCCTGCTCTATGACGGCCTGCTGGTGCCGCCGCTAGGGCTTGGCCAGATTCATGGCGCAGTGTTTACCGATAGTGGCATCGTCGACGCGAGCCCCGGTCACGACGGCTGGCTGACCGGCGTAGGCGTAGAATTCACGGCGGATCTGCTGATCGGCTTCGACTCGTTTTCGCTACCCATCACCGCCGGTGTCGCACAGGGACTGGATGACGAGCTGGGCGACACTGTCGCCTATTTGCGCACTGGCTTCGGGGTTTGATACTGCTCAGCCTGGTGCGGCACCACGTGACACAACGCGAGTCTCGGGCTGCGGGCTGATTGGCCGCATACGCTCACGCATCGTGTAGTCGATCTTGTTATCGAGCTTCCAGTCGAAAATGGTGCTGTAGAAAAGTACCGCCTTGACGTAATTTCGCGTCTCATCGAAGGTAATCGTGTCAACCCAGATATCGGCGGGTAGCGGTGCCTCGTCAGGCAACCATTTTTTTACCCGACCGGGGCCGGCGTTGTAGCTGGCCGTGGCCAGGATGACATGATTACCGTAGCGATCCATCACCTCCCGCAGATAGCGGCTGCCGAGGCGAATATTAATTTCAGGGATCTTGATACTGGTGTTGTTGAGTTTCTTCTTGATGCCCAGTTTTTTCCCCACCATCTTCGCAGTGCGCGGCATCAGCTGCATCAGGCCCAGCGCACCTGCCGGTGACTCCACCGACTCACGGTAAGCACTCTCACGCCGGATCACACCATAGATCAGGCTCTCCGGCAGGTTTTGCCGGCCCGCTTCGCGCTTGATCTCGCTACGATAGAGCAGCGGGAAACGCAGCTCCAGATCACGAAAATGTTTCGCCGATGCGGTCGTGACGATCGCACTGAAATGCCAGCCCCAGTTGGACGCGAGCTGTGCAGCGACCCTTTTTTCGATACTGGAGAGGCGCGCCGTCTCAAACCGCCATTCACGGTTGGCATCAGCCTTACGGCCGATTTCGTAGAGTTCGCGGATACGCCTGAAGGCAGGACGCTGACTGAGGAGAGCGACGTTGTCACGCAAATCTGGCGAAACCACCGGCTCATGATTGAACTCATAGGGCTGACCGAGCTTTTCCGCAGCAAGAAAGCCATAGTAGCTGGTCTCCTGCATCAGCTCACGGTAGATCGCCTCGGCTTCCGCCTCCTTCCCCAGCGCTGCTGCGACGCGCGCCTGCCAGTAGCGCCACTGCTCGCTACTGCGCTCGCTTGCTGGCATCGCCGCCAGCGCTTTTTGCGCGGCTTTCCAGTTCCATTGCCGCAATGCACTGCGCACGCGCCACTCACGAACCTCTTTGTTCACTGCACCAGGCTGGAGCTGCGAGAGCATTTCATTCGCTTCAGGCAAATGCCGCCACGCCGCACGCAAGGCCATTTTTCGTTCGGCAAGATCACGCTGCGCAGTGCTGAAAGAAAAATCGTCTCGGAATGCCCGCTGCCACAGCGCCCATGCCGCGAGCACATCCTTACGTGCATAACGCTGGATACCGTCAAGAATGATGTCCCGAGATTCAACCGTATCAGTCCACTGACTGGCAGCCTTGAGGGTCGTTTCCGGCTGCTTCTTCATTTTTTTCCAATGCGCCAACCAGCGCTTACGTGATTTCGTCAGCTTTTTTTCAAGAAACCGAACCAACGACGTGTTGCCTTGCTTCATCGCCAACGCTACGCGCTGCCAGTACTCGGACGAGTTGATCTTCTTGTGCTTGTAAAGGTGTGCGAAAGTGCCATTGCAGGCGTCTGGCCGCGTTTTACCCGTCAACCACAGCAACTTGGCCTGCTCGACCAGCTCGGGGCTCATCCCTTTGGTGCTCATTGCCGCATCGAGATAGTAGCAACGCAAGGTAACATCCTTCTCTTGCTGGTAAACCGCCAGAAACTGCTGCCACTGCTTGCGTTTGCCAAGCGAATGGAGCCAGGCGCTGCGCAACCGCTGCGCCATGACTGTCTCGGGGTATTTCTCGAGGAAACGGGAGACCTTCGCGCTGTCCTTCAGGTTTTTGCGCGCCTCCTCATACTCCAGCCAAGGGTAGAGGTCGTAGTTGACGAGCTGCTGTTTCAACCGGCGGTAGCGCTCCATTGCACCGCTGGACAAGGCAGACGACGCTTCGAGAAACGCTTTCTGCTCGGCGCTCAAGAACGCCGAAGTCGCCTGAACCGGGCCTGCCAAGGCAACCAGCAGCACGACCAGAATACCGAACCAAAGATCTTTTCTTATTGCTTTTGCAGTCACACCCAGCCTCTCAATCTCCATTTTGACCTTCCCGCGCATTCCAGCGCGAACTGCCGTGATCGTTCTTTGTATCATAGTCCACAACGCAATGATGCTAGTAGCTTCAAGAAATCACCACGCCACACAGCCTAGATTAGGTAAAACCCGTGAGCGTCATTATAATCGCGCGCTTTACTTATATATGTACGGTACCCCAGTGATCGAAAACCTGCGCAATATCGCCATCATCGCCCACGTCGACCATGGCAAGACAACCCTGGTCGACCAGCTTCTGCAACAATCCGGCACACTGGGGGAACGAGCCAACATCTCCGAGCGGATGATGGACTCGAATGATCTGGAGAAGGAACGGGGCATCACCATCCTCTCCAAGAACACTGCCATCACCTGGAACGACTACCGCATCAACATCGTCGATACGCCCGGCCACGCCGATTTCGGCGGCGAGGTGGAGCGGGTATTGTCGATGGTCGATTCCGTACTGCTGCTGGTCGACGCCGTCGAAGGACCTATGCCCCAGACGCGCTTCGTCACCCAGAAAGCATTCGACATGGGATTCAAACCCATTGTGGTAGTGAACAAGGTCGACCGCGAAGGAGCACGTCCGGACTGGGTCATCGACCAGGTGTTTGAGCTGTTCGACCGACTCGGCGCCACTGACGAGCAGCTCGACTTCCCGGTTATCTACGCCTCGGCCATCAATGGCTATGCCAGCACCGACTCCGAAGCGCGCGAAGGCGACATGACGCCGCTGTTCGAGGCCATCATCGAGCATGTCTCCCCACCCGACGTGGACAGCGACGGCCCGTTCCAGATGCAGATCAGCTCGCTCGACTACAACAGCTACGTCGGCCTGATCGGCATTGGCCGCGTCAAACGCGGCAAGGTCAAGACCAACTCGGCTGTGAAAGTGATCGACACCGAAGGCAAGATCCGCAATGGCCGCGTCTTGCAGATTCTCGGCTTCAACGGTCTGGAGCGGGTCGAGGTGCCGGAAGCCAATGCGGGCGATATCATCGCCTTCACCGGCATGGACACATTGCACATTTCCGATACGCTCTGCGACCCGGACAACGTCGAGGCACTGCCCCCGCTGACGGTGGACGAGCCCACGGTAAGCATGACCTTTCAGGTCAATACCTCGCCGTTCGCCGGCAAGGACGGCAAGTACGTCACCTCCCGCAATATCGACGAACGCCTGCAGGAAGAGCTCAAGCACAACGTCGCACTGCGGGTGGAGCCGGGTGCCGATCCGGATAAATTCCGCGTTTCCGGTCGCGGCGAACTGCACCTCGGCATTCTAATAGAGAACATGCGCCGAGAAGGCTTCGAACTGGCGGTTTCCCGCCCGGAAGTGGTGGTGCGCGAAGTCGATGGCGTCAAGGAAGAACCCTACGAACAACTCACCGTCGATATCGAGGAGCAGCACCAGGGAGCAGTGATGGAAAAACTCGGCGAGCGTCGTGGCGACCTGAAGAACATGGTACCCGACGGGCGCGGCCGGGTGCGGCTCGACTACATTATCCCGGCGCGCGGCCTGATCGGCTTTCAAACCGAGTTCATGACGCTCACCTCCGGCAGCGGCCTGCTGTTCCACGTTTTCGACCACTATGGCCCCAGCCGCCCGGAAAAGATCGGCCAGCGCAACAATGGCGTACTGATCTCCAACAGCACCGGCAAGGCGCTGGCCTACGCGCTGTTCTCCTTGCAGGAACGTGGCCGCCTGATGGTGTCGCATGGCGAGGAGGTGTACGAAGGCCAAGTCATCGGCATCCACTCACGTGAGAACGATCTGACCGTCAACCCGCTCAAGGCCAAGCAGCTGACCAATATCCGCGCGGCCGGCACCGACGAAAACCTGATCCTGACACCACCGGTCAAACTAACGCTGGAGCAGGCGCTGGAGTTCATCGACGACGATGAGTTGGTCGAAGTCACGCCCAACTTCCTGCGCGTTCGCAAAAAGCACCTCAAAGAGCACGAGCGCAAAAAGGCATCCCGCACCCCCAAAGAATAGCGAGTCTCTCAGTCAAAGCATGACAAACTGCCCGGCATTGCGGGCAGTTTCGACGTAGTATTTGCTGCATGAGCGATTCAGCAGCCAGGGCCACGAGCGCCCAGACCATACTCGTCGTCGATGACTCGCGCGTCATTCGCAAGGCCGTCAACACCATTCTCGCCAGCGAGTACGACATCATTGAAGCCGAAAACGGCGGTGAAGCCCTGCGCATCATCCACAGCGGTGCCAACATCCATCTCGTCTTGCTGGACCTGTGGATGCCCGACGTCGATGGCTTCGAGGTGCTGGAAGCCATCCGCAACGACAACAATCCGGAAATCTCCGCGCTACCGGTCATCATCGTCACCGGCCACGAAGACGACGCCGAAATCCGCAACCGCGCGGAAACCATCGGCGCCTCGGACTTCATCGGCAAACCCTTCAGCGCCGTCGAACTGCGCAACAACGTCCAGCTCTACATTCTGCCGCCCGATCGCACCAACGTCATACCGATCAAGGCCGGCACCAAAACGATGCCGCAGCCAGACCTCAGTGCCAAACCACAGCCTCGCACCGCTGAGGAGATTCGCCGCCAGCGCGAAGAACGGCTCAACATCGAGGGCCAGAAAATCCTCGCCCAGGCGCTGCGCACCCGGCAACCGCTATCGGTACTGCGCCTGCAAGTCGATCGCGTCAAAGCGCTGCTGAACAAGACCGACACCGAATTCACCAAACGCTCGCTGTACCGCATTCACAAGACGATTGAAGGCGAAACCCGCCACAAGGATCTGCTGCTACGCATGGGGCCCACCGACTTTGCGCTGATCATGCCGAATACCGACAATTCGGAAGCCCGCGAGATCGGCAAGAACATCTTCCGCGTCATCCGCCACACCGTTTTCCGCTATGGCGATCTGAAATTCCGCATGACACTGAGCGGCGGACTGTCCACCCCAAGGCTCGACAGCAAAACCCAGTTCAAGACGGTGTTGGCACTGGCCGATGTGCGCCTGGAGCGCGCCTACAATGGCGGCGGCAACCGGATCGTCTACGACGACCTCCTCGCCACCAATCAGGAAGAAAAAGAGATGACCCTGGACGAAGCCGCGGAGGCGCTGCGCATCGGCCAGACATCGCAGATCGCAGGACAGGCAAGCAAAATTCTGAGCCTGATGCTGCCGCTATTGCGCTTCATCAATCATAAGGCTGGATTGCAGATCGATGATGCGGTGAAGAAGATTCAGGCCTATCTCAAATCGATCGAGCACTGAAGCAACAGCGCAGTTGCGACGGCTCAGAGACCAGCCGCCACCTCTGCAATATACACGCGGCCTTCGCTCACCAGCGCCATGCGCAAATCAAGCCTGTCTCCCGCCGTCAAATTGGAAGCCGGAATGCTCACCAGCCAGTGACGCGCATCCTCCCCCTGGCGCAACGAACGTTGGGGAACCTCCTCACCGCTGCGGCCATATCCCAACTTGCCACCCTGCAAAGCTGCACTCGTCGCCACGACGACCGTCAGCGAGCCATCAGGCTGCCGATCCGCTGTTTTCAGCTCGACCTGTAATGTGTCATGCCGCAACAAACACCCCCCATCGTCGCGCAACCGACAGGCGCCCTGCACCACCAACGGATACAACGCCTTAGCCTGCTTGATTTGCTGGGAATATTGATACTGGTCGATCAGCGCATAGCCTCCGATAGCAAGAAACGGGGCAATGATAAAAGCGATTTTCAGATGTCTGTTCATCGTTTGAACTGGCCATATACCCCATTCAGGATGATTGGCCGCCACTGCCGGCCACGGCTGAACGCCGTCGCTGCCCCCCGCCGGACTTGCTCCCGCCGGAAGAACGACCTCGCCCCCGTCCGCCACCTTTGCCGTGCATCGAGCGTGGTTTGCCACTGCCATGCTGCCGTGGCCGGCCACCTGCGGGGCGATGCCGCTCGATTTTTGCTGGCGGCTTGAGATCTTCGGGCATGTATTCGTCGGCATGACCCATTGGGATCTTCTGTTCGATGTATTCCTCGATTTCGGGCAGATAGAACGAGGTGTCTTCGCAGGCAAAGCTAAGTGCGGTACCAGACTGCCCGGCCCGCGCGGTTCGCCCGATGCGATGAACGTAGTCTTCGGCCATCTGTGGCAGGTCGAAGTTGAAGACATGCGTAACGTCCGGGATGTGCAGCCCACGCGCAGCGACATCGGTCGCAACGAGCACGTTGTATTTCCCTTCACCAAACTCACCGAGCAGGCGCTGGCGTTTCTTTTGCGGTACATCACCCGATAACACAATGGCCTTGAAGCCGTTGCCTCGCAGCCAGGCAGTAACCTTTTCGGCAGCATGCTTGGTGTTCATGAAGACGATGCTGCGCGCCGGTTGCAGCTTTTGCATCAAGCCAATCAGCAGCGGAATCTTTTCGTCATTGGCCGGGTAGAACACTGTTTGTTCCACTTTGTCGGCCGTCACCTGCTCGGTTTTGATCTCCACTTTGACCGGGTTGTTCATGTGCTCATAGGCCAGCTCCATGACGCGGTATGACAGCGTCGCGGAAAACAACATGCTGAGCCGCTTTTCCGGATTCGCACAACGCCGCAGCAGAAAACGCAGATCCTTGATGAAGCCGAGGTCGAACATGCGATCGGCCTCGTCCAGCACCACGACATCCGTTTCCCGCAGGTCGAATATCCGCTGCTTGAGGTAGTCGATCAGCCGTCCGGGGGTACCGATCAGAATATCCGTGCCATCCTGCAGCTGCTTGCGTTGCTTGTCATAGTCGACACCGCCGTAGACCAGCCCGAGGCGAAAACCACAGCTTTCATTCAACTTGAGCGCATCGCGATGAATCTGGATGGCCAGTTCGCGCGTCGGCGCAAGGATCAGCGCGCGTGGCTGATTAGGCTTGCGGCGCTCGCTGGGCGCATGGGTAATGAGACGATTGAGGGTGGCAATAAGGAAAGCGGCGGTTTTGCCGGTGCCGGTCTGCGCCTGGCCGGCGACATCGAGCCCTTGCAGCGCCGGCGCCAGTGCTTCCGCCTGAATGGGGGTGCAATACTCGAAGCCGGCTGCGGCAATACCCTGCTGCACGCATTCCGGCAAATCGAAATCACTGAACTTGCGATCGGTTAGATGTGTTTCACTCATGTGAATAGCTACCTGGTTCTGTGCCACTGGAAATATGGACTTGTTATTCGCAATCGGCTAGTCTCGAACCAACTTCAACGAACCGTCTGGAGACTGGACGTGAGCGACAAGATTCTTGCACTGAGCGATGACAACTTTGAAGACGAAGTACTGAAAAGCAGCAAGCCTGTACTGGTCGACTACTGGGCCGAGTGGTGCGGACCCTGCAAAATGATCACGCCGATTCTAGAGGATATTGCGGAAGAATACAGCGATCGCCTGACCATCGCCAAGCTCAATATAGACGATAACCCAAATACGCCGCCCAAATACGGTATTCGCGGCATTCCCACGCTGATGCTGTTCAAGGATGGTCAGGTGGAAGCCACCAAGGTGGGCGCACTGTCCAAATCCCAGCTTACCGCCTTCCTGGAACAGAACATCTGATCCAACAAACCGATAAACGGTCTCACCAGACCGAAACCAGCGCACCAATGCACTGGACGGGGTGCTGATTTCATACTATAGTGCCCCGAGTTCTCCCAGCACCGTCCCGGTGCCCGAACCCCAGCAAGATCCAGCACAATACATCGCTCGCGCATCCATGCGCCTGCGCCAGTCTGTTTCTGCAATCCAAATCTGATACGTTCTAACTCATAAAGCCAAATGAATCTAACCGAGCTAAAAGCAAAACCCGTCCCTGAATTGTTCAAAATTGCCGAATCCCTTGGCATCGACAACGTCGCACGCTCCCGCAAACAGGAAGTCATCTTTTCCATATTGAAGGCATTGGCCAAGAAAGGGGAGGATATTTCCGGCGACGGTGTACTCGAAATCCTTCAAGACGGCTTTGGCTTCTTGCGCTCGGGCGACAGCTCCTTCCAGGCCGGGCCGGACGACATTTATGTCTCACCCAGCCAGATACGCCGCTTCAATTTGCGCACCGGCGATACGATTTCAGGAAAGATCCGGCCACCCAAAGACAACGAGCGTTACTTCGCAATGCTCAAAGTCGAAAAAATCAATTATGAAACACCGGACAAGTCCCGCACCAAGATCCTGTTCGAGAACCTGACACCGCTGCACCCGGACGAGCGCCTCAGAATGGAGCGCGGCGACGGCAGCACGGAAGACATCACCGCCCGGGTCATCGACATTGTCTCGCCGATTGGCAAAGGGCAGCGCGGTCTGATCATTGCCCCGCCCAAAGCGGGCAAGACCATCATGCTGCAGAATATCGCCCAGAGCATCGCCAGCAATCACCCGGAATGCTATCTGATCGTTCTGCTGATCGACGAACGCCCGGAAGAAGTCACCGAAATGAAGCGCATGGTCAAAGGCGAGGTCATCTCCTCCACCTTCGATGAACCCGCCACCCGCCATGTGCAAGTAGCTGAAATGGTCATCGAAAAAGCCAAGCGCCTGGTCGAGCATCAGCGCGATGTCGTCATTCTGCTCGACTCGATCACCCGCTTGGCGCGCGCCTACAACACCGTCGTGCCCTCATCCGGCAAGGTATTGACCGGTGGTGTCGATGCCAACGCACTGCAACGCCCGAAGCGTTTCTTCGGCGCTGCAAGGAATATCGAAGAAGGCGGCTCGCTGACAATCCTCGCCACCGCACTGATCGACACCGGCTCGAAAATGGACGAGGTCATCTACGAGGAATTCAAGGGCACCGGCAATATGGAAGTCCACCTCGACCGCCGAATTGCCGAAAAACGCATCTACCCGGCCATCAACATCAACCGTTCCGGCACACGCCGAGAAGACCTGCTCACCGACGAGGACGAGCTGCAAAAACTGTGGGTATTGCGCAAGTTTCTCCACGGCATGGAAGACATCGAAGCCATCGACTTCCTGCTCGGCCGCCTGCAATCCACCAAAAGCAACGTGGAGTTTTTCGACACGATGAAACGGGGCTGATCTCTCCGAGCCGTACATTCGTTGGGCAAAGGCGCGATAGCGACATGCCCAACACCCCGCTAATGCTAATCAGCCGCGGTTAAACGCCTCCAGCACTTTGGCATGAACATGCTCGGCGAGCCGTCGGCGCTCGCTGAAATCAGCGGCGTTCACCGCCTCCAGAAAAACGACTGTCGCCAGAATCCTCTTTTCCCCCAGCACTTTCCACAGGTTACCAAAAAACGGCTCGTGATCGACGAACGGCAATATTTGATGCACTTTCCCATCGTCGTGGAAATAGCGGATCACCACCGGTTGCACCATCAGGCCATGGTCGATCGCCGGCGCAAATAACCGCGCATGAAACCGCTCGACCGTTGCACCTCTTGTTGTTTTGCCTTCGGGGAAAACGAGAATGGAATGGCCACGATTGATATGCTCGGCAATATATTTGGAAGCGATCTGCGAAGCATTCTTGCCACCGCGTTCGATGAACAGCGTCCCGGTCGATCCAGCCAGCCAGCCGATCACTGGCCAGTGACGGATTTCCGCTTTTGACAAAAAGCCCAGCAGCCCAAGACTACCGAGTAAGGGAATATCGAGCCAGGAGATATGGTTTGCCACCCACAGCGCAGGCTGATCGATGGGATGGCCCACCTGCTCGATCTCGACCTTGAGCGCCCGCAGCAAACATTGATACCACCAGCGCCGGATTTTCTGTACACGCTTTCCGGGGATACCGTCATGCATGTCGGGGAGCATCACCAACGTCAACAGCACACCGAGCAGCAGAAATGACAGCAACAAGAATAATCGCCACAACCGCCGCAGGAGCGTCATGTCAGGCCCACCGGGTTTTTAGCACCAAGCCTGTTGGGCGCGCTACGCTTTGCCCAACCTACCAGAGATGAGCAAGTGCCCCCTCTCCCGCGCAAAGCGCGGGGGAGGGTTGGGGAGGGGGCAATCCAGGCGATGCGCATGCGAGCCCTGTCGTCATGCTCGAATGGACTGACACTGTTGTTGGGTACGCTGCGCTTTGCCCAAGCCGCGTGGTACAGGTATTGCGAAAAGAACAATGTAACGCCAACAGCCAACCTCATTTCCCCCGGGCAATGGCACGGTAGCCAATATCACGCCGACAATAGACGCCTTCCCAGTGGATCTGATCGACCAGCGCATAGGCTCGTTGCTGGGCCGCCGCGACGGTATCACCCAGACCCACAACGCAGAGCACCCGCCCGCCCGATGTCACGACCTGACCGTCTTTCATCGCCGTGCCGGCATGAAATACCTTGGCATCCTCCATCTCCTGTGCGGGTAACCCGGAGATGACATCGCCCTTGCGGTAACTGCCAGGATAACCGCCTGCGGCGAGCACCACGCCGAGCGCGGCGCGTTCGTCCCACTGCGCTTGCTGGGTATCGAGCTTGCCATCGAGTGCGGCCTCGATATGCTCGACCAGATCGGACTGCAAACGCATCATGATCGGCTGTGTCTCCGGGTCGCCGAAGCGCACATTGAATTCGAGTACCTTGGGCGTGCCATCTTCGGCCACCATGACGCCGGCATAGAGAAAACCGGTAAACGGCTGCCCTTCATCGGCCATCCCCTTGACGGTGGGCATGATCACCTCGTTCATGATGCGATCATGAATCTCGGGCGTCACCACGGGCGCGGGCGAATAGGCACCCATGCCGCCGGTGTTCGGCCCTTTGTCACCCTCGTCGCGCGCCTTGTGGTCCTGCGAGCTGGCCATCGGTAGCACATGCTTGCCATCGACCATGACGATGAAGCTGGCTTCCTCACCGGTCAGAAATTCCTCGATCACCACGCGATGTCCCGCCTCGCCAAACGCGTTGCCGGCCAGCATGTCCTTCACCGCGGCGATGGCTTCCTCCTCAGTCGCGGCCAGAATCACGCCCTTCCCGGCCGCCAGCCCGTCAGCCTTGACGACGATCGGCGCACCCTGCTGCCGAATGTAGTCGATCGCCTCTTCCTGATCGGTAAAACTGGCAAATGCCGCTGTCGGGATGCCATGACGCGCGAGAAAGTCCTTGCTGAACGCCTTGGAGCCTTCCAGCCGCGCACAGGCCTTGTTCGGCCCGAAACAGCGCAGCCCCTCGGAGCTGAAGATATCGACGATGCCCAGCACCAACGGCACCTCCGGCCCGACCACGGTCAGCTCGACACCCTCGGATTTCGCGAACGCGAGCAACCCGGGAATGTCTTCGACATCAATCGCGACATTTTCAATATTCGGCTCCAGCGCCGTGCCGGCATTGCCCGGCGCCACAAACACCTGCGTTACTTTCGCTGACTGCGCCAGCTTCCACGCCAACGCATGTTCGCGACCACCGCCGCCTACCACGAGTACCTTCATCTTCCTGCCGCCATCGGGTTGTTGATCGAAACTGCATTATCACCCAGCGGCCCGGTAGGACAAACCCTGCCACTGCGGAATTTTTCTGTGAAACAGTCAACGCCTGCAATACCGCGAGATAGCCACCCTTCGCGCCCTTCCCGTAGAATAATCACGCCCTGCGCACCGGCACTGGCCGTCCGCAGACCGAGATCAGAGACTTAAGGAACAGGGAATGAAAAAAGTAGCGGTATTCATGGGTACACGGCCAGAGGGCATCAAAATGGCGCCAGTCATCAAGGCGTTGGAGCAGGCCGAAGGGCTGGAGCCCATCGTCGTCTCCACCGGGCAGCATAAGGAGATGCTGCAACAGGTGGTCGATATATTCGATCTCAATGTCGATCACGACCTGGAAGTCATGCAACCCAACCAGACCCTTGCATCACTCTCTGCCCGCCTGATGGAAAGAGTCGACAGCTTGCTCGACGACATCGATCCCGACATGGCGCTAGTGCAAGGTGATACCACCACGGTGCTGGTCGCCGCGTTGGCCTGCTTCTACCGCCGCATTCCGCTCGGTCATGTCGAAGCTGGTTTGCGCACCGGCAACATGCAGTCACCCTTCCCTGAAGAAGCCAACCGACGCACCGCCGCGCCTCTGATGAACCTGCACTTCGCGCCGACGGCACTGTCGCGGCAGAACCTGCTCGATGAAAACATCGCCGCCGACCAGGTTTACATCACCGGGAACACCGTCATCGACGCGCTATTCCTGGAAATTGAAAAACAGAAGACCGCCGAAGTGCAGGCTGAGGTCGATCTGGCCCTGGCCGGATCATTACCGGAAAACTGGCGCGAACAACCCTACGTACTCATCACCGGACACCGCCGCGAAAACTTCGGCGGCGGTTTCGAACAAATCTGCGATGCGCTGGCCCGGCTCGCGCGGAAATTCCCCGACCACCAGTTCATCTACCCGGTACACCTCAACCCCAATGTGCAGGAACCCGTCAACAAACTGCTGGCCGGCCTCGATAACATCCACCTCATCCCACCACAAGGCTACCGCGCCTTCGTCGCACTCATGGCCAACGCCACCCTGATCCTGACCGACTCCGGCGGCGTGCAGGAAGAAGCACCCTCGCTGGCCAAACCCGTACTCGTCATGCGCGACACCACCGAACGCCCGGAAGGCGTCGATGCCGGCACCGTCAAACTCGTCGGCGCCGACGCCGAAGCCATCGTCAGCGAAGCCAGCAAACTCCTGCTCGACCAAAACGCATACAACGAAATGGCAAACGCGAAAAACCCCTACGGCGACGGCCAAGCGGCAGAACGCATCGTCGAAGCGCTCAACAATTACTTTCAGGTCATTCGTTCCGCCGCCTGAATCGCAGCAGGCACAATCCCGCCGGCTCCGCCCCGGAGTCGGCGACTATTCCCCCCCACTCAGGCAAACCAACCCTGGATTGGTTCAAGACGTAACTTCCACAACGCAGCTACACCGTCCCCAACGCGCAGCCGATAGCCAGGGCGAGCGCATATAAACTCCCATAAAACCAGCAAGATATGAGATCATACAGAGAAACCACATTAGGAGTTTCCCGTGACCGCCTGCTTGATTGAACACTTTTCGCCGTTAGAAGACCCT
>JALSHZ010000083.1 GCA_026981985.1 Gammaproteobacteria bacterium
CTATAGAATGATGATGCTTCTGAGGCAGGGGTTTGAAGCTAATCCCTGGATTGCCGAAAAAGCAGGAAAAATACGCAAAAACCCTGTCAAGCTTTTTTTATGGTTTTTTTGCGCTGAGTAGTTACGGTTGCACGTGGTATTTCGCGGCCGGTGCAACAGGCTGCTGTGGTGGCTCGAAAGATATCTTCCGGCTCGTACAACAATAAGATCGAGGTGCACAGTGGGGATGAGACCGGACAATTGCTGCTTGCGATGGCCGCCATGCAGTCAACGCTTGGCTACAATTTGCATGAAGCTCGAGAAACCGCCGAGGAGAACGGCAAAATCAAGATTGCGCTGGACTATATCTCGTCGAATGTCACGGTGTCGAATGCACAGGGCGAACTGATTTTCATGAACAATGCCTGTGTCGAGCTGTTCAACGGTTTGGCCCGGTTGCAGCCAAATAATGAGGGGTTCGATGCCCGGTCGCTGGTGGGTACGCGTTTGCTGGATTTCTTCGCCGACGATGGCTTGAGAGAGATTTTCGCGAAACAACTCAAGGCACGGGAGTGTGTCGAATATAGTTTGTGGGGGCATGAGTTCGAATTGACGATCTCGCCAGTCTACGATGCCGAGGGTAACTATGTTGCCCGCGTGACGCAGTGGAATGACATTACCGTCGAAAGAGAGGTCGGCCGTGAGATCCACCAGATCGTCGATGCAGCGCGCAGCGGCGATCTTTCCCAACAAATTGGTTTAGAGGAAAAGGAAGGCTTTTACCGAGAACTGGCCAGCGGCATCAATGAGCTGATTGTCGTTGTCAGCCAGGTGGTCGATGATATCGCCGAGGCGATGTCGAAAATTGCTTCCGGTGATCTGACGTCGCCCATCGACAAGGACTACGCAGGTATTTACGGTGAGGTGAAGAACTCGGTCAACGAAACGATTTCCGGGCTGCGCAAAATGGTCATGGGGATGAACGACACCTCACTGCAAATCTCGAGTTCCGCCAGTGAAATTCAGTCGGGTAATGATGAGCTTTCTCAGCGTACCGAACAACAGGCCTCCAGTCTTGAAACGACGGCGGCCAGCATGGAAGAGATTACGGGTACGGTAAAACATAATGCCGAGAACGCACATGAATCATCGGCGCTGGCTGCGCAGGCCAAAGAAATTTCTGAACGCGGCGTGGGTGTTGTCAGGGATGCGATCAAGGCCATGGAGTCGATCAGTGAGTCGAGCGTGCGGATCGAGGAAATCATCCATGTTATCGATGAGATCGCATTCCAGACCAATCTGCTGGCCCTGAATGCGGCCGTCGAAGCCGCTCGGGCAGGCGAGCAGGGGCGCGGCTTTGCTGTGGTGGCAACCGAGGTTCGCGATCTTGCCGGGCGCAGCTCGGATGCCGCCAAGCAGATCAAGCAATTGATTTCCGACAGCGTCGAGCGTGTCTCGCGTGGTACCGGTCTGGTCAACGAGGCGGGCGAAACCCTCGACGGCATTGCCGAGAGTATCAGCAGGGTGACACAAATCATGAGCGAAATTGCCCATGCCAACCAGGAACAGGCGATTGGCATCGAGCAGGTCAACCGTTCTATCGCCCAGATCGACGAGGTCACGCAGCAGAATACCGCGCTGGCCGAGCAGACAGCGGCCGTCGCCATCTCGTTGAAGAATCAGTCTGTCGAACTGGAGCAGATGATCGCCAGGTTCACCATCGAGGGGGATGATGACCAGCCGTATCTGAAAGCGGTTTGATACTGCTCTGGTTGCAGCCGGTTGCAGCAGCGTAGAATAGGCAGCTCGTTTCAGGGGATCATCATGTCAAGCCTTGGCCGTACCTTCCTGCTTCTGACGCTGCTGTGCCTATCGGTGTTCATCAGCCAGTTTGCGCAGTCCGCCGGAGCAAAACCTGTTCCGGAGTCGTTGCAGGGCTGGGTGGACTGGGTGCGCGATAGCGCCGATTGCCCCTATATCGCGGGTGCGAAGCAGCAGACGGTCTGTGCCTGGCCACATCAACTGGTGCTGGAGCGCGGTGCAGAGCAGGCGGGTCTGCGCTTTCGGCAGCAGTGGGAGGTTTTCGACCGCGGCTGGATTCCGTTGCCGGGTGACAGCCAGAGCTGGCCGGAGAATGTTCGCATCGATGGCGAGCCCGCCGTGGTGATTTCCCGGCAGCATCGCCCGTTTGTTTTTGTCGATAAAGGCAGGCTGACATTGCAGGGCGCGTTTCCCGGGCATGATGGCAAACGCGCTTTCCGGCTGCCGGCGGATGTGGTGCTGGTGAGGTATCTCGTTGCGGGTGTCGAGCAACCGGTTTTTCTGGATGACAGCGGCCTGCTGCGGTTTTCGCCGGGCAAGACAGCCACTGCGGTCAAGCTGAATCAGGAAAAGAACTCGCTGACACTCAAGGTGTTCCGCCATTTTCGTGATGACGTGCCGACCGAGATCACCACGATATTGCGCCTGACGGTGTCGGGGAAAAATCGGGTCGTCGATTTTGGCCGGGTGACGTTGCCGGACTCGGTGCCGATCCAGCTGCAAAGCCGCTTGCGCACAAGCATCAATGAGCACGGTGAATTGTCCGCCATTGTCCAGTCGGGAACCTGGGACATTCGCATCACGGCCTACTATCCACATGAACAGCAGCGTTGGTGGCGGGGCAAGGCTGCCGTGCCATTCTGGCCACGCAACGAATACTGGTATTTTCAGCGTGTTCCAGCGCTGTACAGCACGACGTTGTCGGGAAGCCCGGTCATTGATCCGCAAAGTGTCGATGGGCCACGGCAGTGGAACAATCTCTCTGCTTTTATCGTCGCGCCGAACGGTGGGCTTGAGGTCAAGCGAGTATCACGCGGTACCCAGGCCAGCGGTGAAACCCATGCCACGATCGAGCGCGATCTGTGGATGAGTTTCTCTGGGCAATCCCTGTTTCTGCGTGATCAATTGACAGGGGAAGCGAAGCCATATTCGTCGCTGGTGCTAGCGTCGCCGGATATTACGCCACAAGCCATCTATCTTGACGGGAAACCGCAGGTCATGGTCCGTAGTGATGATGGCATTGGTGTCTCGCTGCGCAAGCGCCAGCTTGATGCCACCGTGCTGGGTACGGTGGATGCCAGCGAGGGCTATGTCATGCCGGCAAATCCCTATGCGGATCTTCGCGCCGAGTCGATTGCTGCGCGCTTGCACCTGCCGCCGGGCTGGCGTCTGCTGGCGGTCGATAGCAATATTCAAGGCGATACCTGGCTGTCACAGTGGTCGCTGTACCTGGTTTTCCTGCTGCTGATCGTTTCCATCGCCTTTGCGCGCGTCATCGGGCTCGGTTGGGGTATTTTCGCCGCTGCGACCCTTGCCATCACGTTTCATGAGCCGCAGACGCCGGTACTGCTTTGGCTGTTGTTGCTGGGTCTCGTCGCGGTATTGCGAAACGGACTCGGCAACTATCCGCGGCTGACGCTGTTTCTGCAGAAACTGAAGTCGGTGGTGCTACTGGCCATTGCCGTGATGCTGGCGGCCTACACCGTGGTGCATGTTCGTGATGCGATTCATCCGCAGTTGAGCTGGTCGCAGGCCGGAACGTTTGAAGGCACTGCGTTGCAGCAAGCGGATCGTGTAGCGACCATACCCGCACCGGAAATGGTCATGCGGAAATCCGTTCCCATGGCGACGGAAATGATGGCGGATGGCGTGCCTGTATTGGCAGCCAGCGTAGCGACGCAGGACAAATCAGCGTCGGTGAATCGCTTTCGCCAGGAAAATGAGATTCGCTCGACTGTGGGTGTGCCGCGCTGGCAGGGCAGGGTGCATTTTCTGCACTGGGATGAGAGCGCCTTGCAGCATGCTGAATCGCTGCCGATGGTGTTGGTGACGCCAACGATGAACCTGATCTTTGGCTTTGTCAGCAGTGGCATGTTGCTGCTGCTGTTTCTGCGCGTGGCGGGTGTCGATTTGCTGATGCTGCGACAGTGGTTACGCACGCGGCGGTCGATCGTAGCCGTGCTGTTTGCAGCGATCGGGGTGGTTTCGCTCTTGCCCCGGCCTGCGGTCGCGGATGACTTTCCGCCAGCGTATCTGCTCAAGCAACTGGCTGAGGAGGTCAATCGTCCCCCTGCCTGTCTGCCGGACTGCGCATCGATCGACCGCTTGCATCTGACGCTGGATGCGCAGGGACGCATGATGGCGCGGTTTTCGATTCAGACGGTTGAAGACACCGGCTTTGCGCTGCTCCAGCTGCCAGTCGCAGGACTGGAATTTCGCGCTTTTGTGCTGGATGACAAAGGGCCGCCGCGGAGCCTGCCGTTGAAGCGGCAGGGCAAACAGTTGCTGGCCGAGCTGCCACCTGGCAGTCACGAAGTGGTGCTGCAGGCGGTGGTGGCAGGAGATGCCGCGCAGCTGGGCATCCCGCTGTCGGTGCGTCGTTACAGCGAAACCGTTACTGGTTGGGTGGGCAGTCATGTGCGTGACCAGCATGGCTGGAAAGCACTGTCATTTCGTCGCCAGCAGCAACGCGAGGCCAGTGCGGCTACAGACCGCCCGGTCGTGTTACCGCATAGCCGGCTGCCGGCCTTTTTCGACGTGACACGCGAATTCACTCTGACCGATGGCCTTTACCTGGAAACCACGGTGCGTCGGGTGTCGCCCACCGGCAGCGTCGAGACGGCTGCAATCCCCGCCTGGCCGCAGGAGGTGATCATCGAGGCGGGGGCGCAGGTCTCGCGCAAGAGCGATGTGATTCAAGTGCTGTTCAACGCCGGGGATCAGCAGATTCATTTTCGCAGCTCATTGCAGTTCAGCGACGACGAGCTGGCCGCTTCCACCGGCGGCATATTGCGTAACATCGAACTGCCGCCGGCACCCGAGGCACAACGTACCCGCTGGCAGTTCAATTATGCCAGCCAGTGGGAACTCAGCGTGGAAGGGCTGCCGGTCATCTATCAGCAGACCGCGTCGGGTGAGAATATCAAGATGCTGCGGCCATGGCCCGGTGAGACGGCAACCTTGCTGGTTTCCCGCGTCGCGCCACAGCCCGGCAAAACGGTTGCGGTGCAACAGTTCGACCTTGCGCTGGCACCACACGACGGTGCGGGTGGTGCTTTGGAAATCGATGCCGAAGTGGAAACCACGCAGGCCCAGACGCTGGTGCTGAAGATTCCCGATGCGACCATCCGTCAGGTGACGGTCAATGGCCGGGAAATCAACAATGAAGCCGGCAGCGAGGCGAGAATTCCACTGGATATCGGTCATGCGAATATCGTGATCGATGGCGAGCTCAGCAGCGGAATGGCAGCGACCTACCGTGAACCTGAACTCTTCCTGGTGACCAGCAGTGGCGAGCCAATCGAGCTGTTCAATGTCACCACCGAAATCACGATGCCGCGCGATCGCTGGGTCTATCACGCGGAGGGGCGTCGCGTTGGCCCGGACTTCCTGTTCTGGTCGATACTCCCGGTATTGCTGCTGGCGGCGGTGATCCTGCATGTCATGCAGCTTGGCAAAATCAACGGCGTAGCCTGGCTGGCGGTCATGGTCGGTTTTACCCAGGCCAATTCCTTTGGGCTCTATATCGGCATCGGCATGGCGGTACTGTTCATCGGCTGGCTGTACCTGCTGAAGCTGCGTGAGGACATGGACCCGTTTGCCCATTCCCCGCTCAAGTTCGACGCCTTTCAGCTGCTATTGCTGATCGTCACCATCATGGCGCTGGCCGCGATGGCAGACGGGCTGTTCAATGGCTTGCTCGGGCACCCGAAAATGCAGGTCGCCGGCAATGGCTCGGATGCCTGGTTTCTGCGCTGGTTCAATGATCGCGGCCTGCCGCAGGCCTCCGTCAAATCGTTGCCGATGCTGTATTACCGGATCGTGATACTGGTCTGGGCCATCTGGCTGTCGTTCATCGTACTGCGCTGGATCAAGTACGCATGGCAGGCATTTTCCGCGACGACACTCTACCGGCCGCTGAGCGCTGACAAATCCGGCGGCCAGGATGCGGGTGAGAAAAGCGGGAAATCAAATAGTGCTTTGCTTTGGTTGGCCGTCGTCGCGGTTGTGCTATTTCTGGTGATGTTTTTTATCGGCTTGTGAGGTTGCCCGAAGTAGCTATGGGAGGCCGGCAGTGTGATTTCGCTTGCCTTGAGGGTTGCATATGCAAGGCATATACTTGCTCATCAAGATGATTCGAGGGTTTTGCCATGACGACTGTTACTGCCAAATTGTTCAAGAATGGGAAAAGCCAGGCTGTGCGTATTCCTCGCAGCCTGGAGTTTGAAGGCATCGATGAAGTGTTGATCAGGCGTGAGGGCGATGCGGTGATCATTACGCCAAAAAGGAAAAGCTGGACATCGTTGGCCGATCTTCCAACTGCTGATGACGATTTCATGGTCGAGCGAGTGGATCTTTTCGAAACAGACCGGCTCGAGTTGTAGCGCGATTTTTCTTCTTATCTTGAGGCGGTTTTTTCACATAAATATCTCATAAATTCAATGGCTTGAATTGATAATCTAATGCTATATATGCTCGATACCGATATTTGCAGCTACATCATGCGCCAACGCCCTATCAGGGTATTGCGTACGATGGAAACAGAGGTCGCGGCGGATCACGAGATCTGCATTTCTGCGATTACCTATGCTGAACTGATGCTTGGTGCGAAGCGTTCGGGTAACCCTGACAAGCATTTGCGCCTTATCGGTGAAGTGTCTGAACGGTTGCATGGCATTCGAGCGTGGGGTGAGGCAGCAGCGGAGCAGTTTGCTGATCTTCAGACCGCGTTGTTCAGTGCGGGAACGCCCATTGGTCCGAATGATACGCTGATCGCTGCCCATGCTTTGAGTCTTGATGCCACACTTGTCACCAATAACACACGACACTTCGGGAAAGTTCCTGGCTTGGCGGTCGTCAATTGGTGTTGAACATGAATTCCAGTATTTATCCCGGTGCCAGCAAGCCCAGCGCCGCTTCGATTTCGGCGGCTGTGAGCTGCTGGAAGCGATCCCTGTCGGCGAGATTAAAGCCGCCGGAAACTTCATACCAGGCCGGTACGCCCAGCCATTCGGGTAACGACGCATCGCCCTGTGGCCGGCGTGTCACGAGGTAGCACTGACCCGGTCGGTACAGCAGGTTGAAGGGTTGGTTTTCCTGATGCAGCGCGGCAATCCGCTCGCTGCTTTCAGCCGCTGTGGTATAGCGCTCGACGGGGAGGGGATAGCGCTGGCTGCCACCATTGTGGGTCCAATGGGGGGCTTCGATGGCCAGTGCTGTCTGCTGCAAAAAACTGTGGGCGTGAAGGTGATTGATCGAGGCGCCGGCACCGAGGCTGTTGTAGGCGATGCCGATGCCCGGCAGCTGCTCAGCGGTTTTTTCGGTGAGTTGCCAGAAAAATGCATCCGACTCGGCATCGAGATATTGCGGGCGGTGCGCCGCCGCCTCGATCAGCAACAACAGGTGATAGGGCGCGAACGGGAACTTGTGATACATCAGGCGCAAGGTTTTGCCAGCGAACGAGGTTTCACTGATGATTTCGGGGCGCAAGAACGGCTTGTCGAAGTGAAAAGCATTGTCGTCGAAAGGGCGCTTCAATCCCGTGAACGGTTGTTTCGACGCACGCGGCGGGCGCAAGGCCCGCATCGGATTGTAGGCCAGTAACCAGAGTTCGGACTGGCGTAGATCCCAGCAGCCAAAGTGTTCGATGCCAGATGTGTTCAGCGCTTCGAAAACCGCCATGTCATCGGGTGCTGCATTCAGCTCGCCATGTGCATATAGCTGCCGCTGGGCGTCGAAGACATTCCCAAGTGCTGGTGATAGTGCTTCATGCAGTTCGGCCTCCTGCATGCCGTTGGCCAATACCAGAATGAATGCACCGACTTCGTCCGGATTCAGCATCTCAACCAGCCCGTTCTGAAACTGCCGCTGAAAAGCGCGGAACGTGGTGTCGATCAACATGGGGTCATTCCTTGTTCGTTGGTTCTTGGAAAATCGTGATTGAAACTGCGTGATTGTGGCCGCGTACAGCCGGCCAGTACCGGTCCGCTGGCGCATAGTCTCCCATGCTGGCTCAGTACTCGAACTCCGGCGTCAGGCTTGCGTTATTGTGTTTATTGCTGGAGCTAAATGCAATAACGCAAGCCTGACCCCGGAGGCTACTCGGAGGTTTCTCGCTGGCGGCGTGCGTCGATCTGAGATAGCTCAAGGGCTAGGGCCTGTTGGTCGTGGTAGTCTCGGGGCTTGTCACCTGGATGGAGTCTTCAGATGTCTAGCACTTTTTCAACCTTCATGGCCAACTTGCCCCGGCTGATTCGGGCACCGTTTCTTTTGCTGACCCCGATTTGTGTGGGCGTTGGGGCGGTTGCGGCATGGCATGACAGTGGTGAGATCAATCTGTTTCGGTTGGTCATTATCATGATGGGCGCGCTGGCTGCCCACATCAGCGTCAACACCTTCAACGAATACTTTGATTTCCGCAGCGGACTCGATTTGCATACCGAGCGCACGCCATTCAGTGGCGGCAGTGGTGCCCTGCCGGAAAATCCAGGGCTGGCATCTGCGGCATTGGCGCTTGCATGGGGCAGCTTCGCGGTGACTGTCCTTTGCGGTCTGCTGCTGCTCCGCCTGGCTGGACCAGGGTTGCTGCCCATCGGTGTCGCCGGACTGGCGCTGATCTACCTGTATACCGAATGGATCAACCGCTTGTCATGGCTCTGCCTGATTGCCCCGGGAACTGGCTTCGGCTTGTTTATGGTCGTCGGCAGCTACTACGCGCTCACCGGTGAGTTTTCGGCCACCGCGTTCGTCGCGGCACTGCCGGTGTTCTTCTTGGTCAATGCGTTGTTACTGCTCAATCAGCTGCCAGATATCGAGGCCGACCGAGATGCCGGGCGGCGCCACTTGCCCATTGTCATTGGCGCCGAGAAAAGCGTGACCCTGTTTGGTGCCTTGGTCGCACTGGCCTATCTGTCGGTTGTCGCCGGTGTTGGTGCAGGCATTCTGCCCCTGGCCACCTTGACGGTGCTACTGTCTGTGCCACTGGCAATCAGTATTTGGCAACAGCTACGAAGTGGCGAAGTGGAAAACCCCGCCTCGCTGATCCCGGCAATGGGGAAAAACGTGGTGCTCACGCTTGCCACACCAGCGTTATTGGGGGTGTGGTTTGTTTGGGCCAGTTATTGAGCTGGTGTAGTCGATTGGTTGATGAGCCTAGCGCATTGGACGCATTGATGCCGGTTTGTGCGAAACTCGTTGATTCTGCTGAAATGAGTGAATGGTTACGACCAGACCCCATTCCTGCTCCCAATTCCAGTCCAGCTTTCTCGTGTTGGATTCTCTCGTCGATCACCGACTAATTTGAGAGGTGAATCACCCCAGTATGTGAGGTGGGCCGATACAATCTCTTCCGAGCTGCACAATCTTTCTCAGGCGTCTGATCATGTCGTTCGACTTGGTGAGAGGAGCACTGGGTGGTCATCGTGCCTATCTAAATGGATGCTGTCTTCAGAAGACGGTAGGGCGGTAGCGTGCTTTGGAAACATAGAAACCAGTGACGCCAGAGAGGGATGCCGACAAGGCTCATCAAAGATATAGAGAGCTGGGTCGGTAAGTGGGATAGATGACATCACGAATCATTATCATTCAACCTGAGGTTCCCGCCTATCGGATCAGCTTCTTCGACCGGCTCTATTCAGTCTATGGGAATCGCATGTCGGTCTATGCTTCGCCTGGTACGTTGGGTGCACTTTCATCCCGCTCGGCCCAGCCGGTATGGGAAAACCCCTTGGGGGCAATAAAGCGGCTGCCGCCCGGTGTCGAATGGCAGCCGGGTATTGGGTCGATAGAAATGTCTCGCGGCGACATACTCGTGATGGCGGGGATGCCGCGGGCACTTTCAAATATCCTGCTGTTATTGAAGGCCCGGCTAAAAGGCGTAAAAACCGTTTGGTGGGCGCATTATCGTTCATCAACCAGCAAGTCATGGAGGGTCAGTCTGCGTCTCAAGCTGCTGTGCCTAGCGGATTTAGCGCTGTTCTACACTGACGAAGAGATACTCCATTTCCGGCAACGCCGGGTATGTGATCCATCATTGGCAATCGATGCGCTAAACAATGGTATCGACAATTCCGTAATACGATCGATCCGAGTTCCCTATGAGGCTCGACGGCGAGAACCGAGGATTCTTTTTATTGGTCGACTGACGAAAAAATCAGCGCTAGACGTTTTGCTAAAAGCAGTATCGCAACCAGTGCTGAAGGGTGTATTACTGGATGTAATTGGTGATGGCGAAAGACGCGAAACGTTTGAAAGGTATGCTGAAGCGCTTGGCATCCGGGAGCGCGTCAATTGGCATGGCGCTACCACAGATGAAACCGCCATTGCCAATATTGCCAACAGCTGCAGGATTTTCGTCTATCCTGGGGCGGTCGGATTGAGTATTGTTCACGCTCTGAATTATGGGCTGCCGGTGGTGGTGCATGATGACAGATGGTTGCATATGCCGGAAATAGCAGCATTTTCGGATGGAGAGAATGGTCTCTCATTCGCGAGAGGCGATTCGAAGTCTCTTTCCGATACCATATTTAATATCATACATGATTCGGACAGGCTCGACGCCATGTCCAGAGTCGCAATCACTACTACAGAAGAATCGTTCAATATCGATGACATGGTGTCTCGTTTCAATCGCGTCATCAGGGCGCTTGAGAATCAGAGAAAGAAAGGTGGTGTATTGCCGAATGGTCATGCCTCTGGGTCTGTAGAGCGCAAACAATGAGGGGGCTAGCACGAATTGGTGCCCCGGCTAGAACCAATACCGATGAAATTGCTGATTTTTGAGCCCTGTTCTGCCGGGCATCGGCTTCAGTATGTGCGTGTAATCATTGATGCATTTCAAGATGCCGCCGTCGAAATTGTTGTGGTTGCCGAAAAGACGGTTAGCAGCAGCGCCGAGTATGGCGCACATCTAAAAGCAGTCGAAGACAGATTCTGCCTCGATCCTTCAGTATCGCGAGTCACTGGCACCGGCTTGAAGCTATGGGGGCCGGTGTACCGGATGTTTCATAACGCGGTGAAGCGTCATCAACCGGACCACGTGTTTATTCCGTTCGGTGATGGGATAACCCAGGTTATGGGCGTGGTCAGGCTGCTTGGAATCAATCCAATCAAAGCAGGTGTCAGGTTCGATACAGTCTTGTTCAGAGGGAAAACGCCGGGGGAGGGGAAGACGATCCGCGACCGTATTGGTAGCTTGATTTGGCAGATCGCGACGGCGTCAGCTGGAGCAGACGCGTATCATTTACTTAACCCATTCCAGTATGAAGCCATTTTACAGCGAGGGTTCAAGCCATTGGCGCGGCGTTGTGTAATGTTGCCGGAGCCTGTGGAGAAGATTGAAAAACTCAGCATTTCCCAGGCACGACAAAGGTTGTCAATACCGGAGAATGGCAAATTCATCGCATGTCTTGGACGTTTGGACCGGCGAAAAGGCGCTGACCTGATGATCAAAGCCTTTGCAAAGGCCAGTCTAGGGGACAATGATCGATTGCTCATGTTCGGCGCGATGGATCCAGATATAAAAAGCATGCTGGAAAACGAGTATAAAGTGCTCGTGAGGAGGGGGCAGCTCATTGTCATCGATCGGTATCTGAGCCAGAAAGAACTGGAAGCAGCTCTATGTGCGGCTGATGTAATTTGCACGCCATACCCTAACCATATGACTTCCTCAGGGTTTGTTGTCAGGGCTGCGGCGTTAGGGAAGCCTGTTCTTGCTGCTGATGTAGGCTGGATGGGGAAAATCGTGCCAGTGTTTGGTCTTGGGGATACCTGTGATGTCACTGATGCATCCATATTTTCCGAAGCTATTCAAGACGCCTTGAACAAAGCCGAATTCTTCACTTTGACACAATATGCCAAGCAGTTTGTAGCCTACCACTCTATTGAGAACTGCTATGCTCATTGGCGAGCAACACTACCCGCCAAATTGCAGACCCGCCGCCCACAAGGCCTCCTCAGTTGGGACAATGTGCGCCCTCATCATGTCGACAGCGTCTTGTCGGAAGTATAGGAGTGACTCGGATATGAGAACCTTGAACGCATGTCCGTCCTGCGGTGGCCGTTCGCTGATGGACAAGGGCGTGGTTCCTGCATCGCCCTACTTTGCTGGAAAGCAACTGAGACAGCCGTTGCCAGGAGGGAACCTTGTTGCATGTTCAACCTGCGCCTTGTATTTCAAGAACCCCCAAGTCACAAAAGACCGTCTCGATGCCCTGTATGAAGCAGGAGAAGAGGAACACTGGCAACATGATTCTGGGTTGAGAATCGACTGGGATATAGCGTATCGCTGGATATCATCGATGAGAGATGCAAGTGCGGTTCTCGATATTGGCTGTTTTGATGGCCAGTTCCTGAGCAAACTTTCCATTGAAAAAAGCTGTTTTGGGGTTGAGATCCACCCGGGTGCATCGCGAAAAGCCAAAGCCAAAGGTATAGAAATGCTTGGCTCTGATTTCGACGTACTGCGAGATTTGTCACCCAAATTTGATGTTGTCACTGCATTCGATGTGATTGAACATGTCCATAATCCGCATGAATTTTTGGGGTCATTGCTTGCCGTGCTACGGCCCGGGGGGCACGTGATCCTATCGACAGGGAATACTGAATCATTATCATGGAAATTCATGGGGAGTGCCTATTGGTATTGTGCTATTCCAGAACACATTTCATTTGTTAACCCAACGTGGACTCAGGGGGTGTGCAGAGAGTTTGATGTGGAGCTCCTTCAAACGAAGAGATTTTCTCACGCACGTTCTTCAAGTCCAATTAATAGGATGAAAGAAGCTGTAAAAAATGTGGTATACAGAATTTCCCCAAGTGCAGCGGCAGCTGCGAGGCGTTTTGGCTCGGGTCGAATGAGCCTAGGTGGTGATCCGTCAGGCAATTTCTTGCCGCCACCCTGGCTTACCGCACGAGATCACTTTATCACTTTGATCCAGAAACCCACTTGAGCCAATCCAGCGATTTGTCCCGGTACGAAACCTTTAATGGTATTTCGGTACAATGACAGGCTACCTATTGCGATATGCCACAGAAACTTTGTGGTGAATGAAGTCAACAAAGGCCAGAGAGCTGAATGAGCGTTATCAGAAGCAGAAAGCTGACAAGGAACGTATGGGTGACGCTGATGAATACGGTCGTTTCAGGCATCCTGTTGTATCTCCTGTATCGCTATCTGCTGCAAACAATTGGTGTAGAAAAGGTCGGTGTATGGTCCATCGTAATGGCGTCGACATCGTTGAGCAGAATTGGTGGTTTGGGGTTGGGTGGCAGTGTAATTAAGTTTGTTGCCAAGTATCTGGCTAATGACAATCACCAGGCCATTCGACATGTAATAGAGACAGCAACGATCTCGGTGTCGGTACTTATTCTGTTCATCCTTATTCTCGCATACTGGCCACTGGATACCTTGCTTGCACATGTTGTTGCATCAGCGGAAGCTGATTCGGCGCGTGCCCTTCTGCCCTATGCGATGTTTTCATTGTGGCTGTCGACAATGGTTGGCATCTCACAAGCGAGCTTTGAGGGGTTGCATCGTTTCGATGTGCCCGGTATCGCAAATATTGCTGGTGGTGTTTTATACTTTGGATTCGTCGTCCTGTTGGTTCCTAAGTTTGGTGTGCTTGGGCTGGCATATGCGCAAATTCTCCAGATGCTATTTGTGTTGATTACACTGTGGCATTTGTTACGGAAGGTTGTACCGGCGCTGCAGTGGTTTCCTAGGCGTTGGGACAAACGCTATTTTCTAGAAATGTTAAAATATGGGGTCAATTTTCAGATTGGATCAGTGGTGCAAATGTTATTGGAGCCCACCACAAAGCTGATGATGGGGAGCTTTGGCGGATTAGCGATGGTAGGATACTTCGAAATGGCCAATCGTATGGTGATGCAATTCCGTTCCATACTCGTTTCAGTCAACCGTATTGCTATCCCAATAATTGCCGATCTAAAAGAAAATGATGAGGAAAGAATTGGCGATATCTATTTGTCTTCATTCCGTATTTTGATGTTTCTATCATTGCCGCTGTATTTGGGTATTGTCGCCTTAGCGCCTTCGATATCACAACTCTGGATTGGCCATTATCAGCCTGAGTTCGTCTATATGTCATTGATTCTTAGCCTTGGTTGGATGATTAACACGTTATCTGGTCCATCTTATATGGGAAACCTCGGGAGTGGGGAGCTTGAAAGTAACACGTTATATCATGTGATCAGTGGTGGACTGAATCTCATATTGAGTTGGGGGCTTGGGGTTCTGTTCGATGGTTACGGAGTAGCATTTGCTTTTTCCATTGCGATTATTGTCGGGAGTCTAGTGCTCATCACACGGTATCAATCGAAGAACCAGATCTCGATATCCTCATTGGTTATGTTTGAGAATCTTAGGCTGCTAGTAAGTGCTTGTATTGGCTCTATTTTAGTGTGGAAATATTTTGAATACAGCGTAGCTGAGACTCAGCCAGCATTTCTCGTTGCAGGCGGTATTTTGATATACGGTGGGCTTGTCGCGATACCTGTGTGGCGGCATGATGTTCGTAAGAAACTGATCGGTGATCGGGTATGCTTGTAGCCTTATTTCGGGTCGCTTATCGTATTGGAGTGCTTGCACGAATTCCTTCGATGGTAGCGAAAGTAAGGCAAGCAAGATGGAAGGCTCAGCTCCGATATATGGGGGAGGGATCACTGGTCTATCGTAATGTCGTGATCCATTCCGCCCAAAGGGTTTCGATTGGAGCCCGAGTTGCAATCGCAGAGTTTGTCCATATTTGGGGTGGCGGAGAGGTCTCGATTGGAAACGACGTTTTGATAGCATCGCACGTTGTTATCACATCACAATCTCATGACCTCACTTCTGCCTTTTATCGTGATACGGTTGTTCGTCAGCCTGTCACCATTAAAGATAATGTTTGGATTGGAAGTGGTGCGGTCGTGTTGCCAGGCGTTACCATTGGGGGCGGGGCGGTCATTGGGGCGGGCTGTGTTGTAACGAAGGATGTTCCCGACTACGCGCTTGTGGTTGGCGTTCCAGGACGGGTTGTTCGGACGCTGAGAAGTGGTGGATCACGAAGAGGTGCTTTATGAAAGTAGCTCAGAGCGTGAAGCTTCGATTTGTTGATCGGCTAATTGGTTCGAGAGCATCGGCTTTATGGATTATCGTCGTTATTGGGCTGCTCGTTTCGTGCGATGGAACAACCGAGCCTTCCCTCGATAAGTCGCCTGTAGCACAGGACGAAAGTTTCCTAGAAAGCCCCAATGTGCCGCTCCGCGATCGAGAAGGGTATGATGTATTTTTGGTGATTGGCCAATCGAATACTCATTATGGGCTGGGAATCGATCCTGTGCGTGATACTGCGCCCCCTGATACCTTCCAGCTTGGACGTGGCGGCGACCGTGACCTGAAGTTACTTCCAGCCGATGAACCCCTCGACCATTTCAGTAAGGGAACCTCTGATCTAACCCAAAAAATCCCGGCGCTGGCATAAAATGGGATTAAAACGGTGATTTGCAGGGTAAAGCAGCCCATATTTTCCGGTTAGAGCCGGTATTTAGTGCCCATCAAGCGTTTTTCTCGCTCAATGGGCGCACTAATCCTACGCCACCCGCAACAGGTGCTTCCTGGCAATGTAAATATTAACCAGGCCGCAGCTACTAACTCGGCAAAAACGCACCCGACATCCTGTGCTATAATTCAGCACCATGAACAAACAAGATGGAAGAGCACTCTCACACTCTGTTCGGGAAGAAATTCGCAAGCGCGCCGTGGCACGCGTA
>JALSHZ010000084.1 GCA_026981985.1 Gammaproteobacteria bacterium
CGCTCATTAAGGTATGGCTTTCCGAAGATATCGATAGGCACCGAACTTGAGCAATAGCCACGGAGCTTTTTTCCTGCAGTGCTAACGCCTGGCAAATTGTCCGACGTTATGCGTCCGAACGAGCGCATTGTTATGTGCTCAAGTTTCGGAGTTCAGATTTGCACATCAGCCAGTTCCCCGGGAAAGGTGGAAGCTGGAATGTAGCTCCGTCGCGAAGGAGCCACCAAAAGCCTCCCTTTTGCAAAGGGAGGTTTGGAGGGATTGGTGCTGCGGAGTTTTGGTCTGGTGAGGTGGTATAAATCCCCCTCAATCCCCCTTTGGCAAAGGGGGGAAGTTGTCAGAGGTTGCATCCTGTTGCCAGAAACAGCGCTCGATCTCGAGCGCGTGACCACTGATTCATGGGTTCAAATGTGGCGACCCAGGAATTAACAATACCAGCTAATGCAACGCATTATTTTTTTGCATCAATGGGTTCTCACTGATTTAGGCGCGACATGAACTCCGAAACTTGAGTTACGTGCTTTGCCATTTCAGTGGGAAACGCTCAGGGTGTTCAATGATTTCTTCCGTTAAGTCCACATCCAAATCTGGCCAGTAGTAATGCCTTGGAGACTGCTCTTCCACATTAACCAGTGATTTTATAGGCTGATCCTTGAACCACGGAAAATCATCATAGGCCATAAATAGCTCTTTGCCGTGAGCTAACAGCCACACTCCATGAGAGGAGATATTTGTCACCTCAATCTCTGAAGTGCTGTTTCCATGCGCTAGTGAGCTCATTGTAATGATCCTCAATAAGTGATTCGATCTCTTTCAATTGTTTGCGTGAATAGCGGTAACTCTTCGCAAGCACAATCTCTGGCTCTAGCCAGAACTTTGCTTCTCCTTCTCCAGATATTACATGCACATGCATTCTTGCTTCCTCTCTTGAGAAGAAGAAAAATCGGTATCCATGTTCTTTAAATATTGTTGGACTCATGATGCTCTCTATAGCACATAACGACCCACCCGAACCGACGCCGGAGTCGCGCCAGCGACGTAGGCGGTCGGTTTGAGGCGATCGTTATGACGTAACGTCCAACCCAAGCCCCGCACTGACGAAACTCTCCTAGCTCGATAACGATCTGACGGGAGTAGTTATCGAGAATCTGCATAGTATCCCATGTTGCCAATCCCTTCCATGCTTGCCGAAGGTGTGCCTCTGGCGCGGTGGCGGGCATTCGCGAAGGTTGTTGAGAGTGGAGGGGATGGCACGACTCGGGCTGCTTTGGGGTGTGTTTGCCGGCAGGATGCCGGCGGTCCCAGGCGTGTCTGGTGGGTTTGACGGCTTTTTGGCGCAGCTTGATGTGGTGTATTGACGCGGATATGCACGATGTCGAGGTGGACAGATCAGTTATGCTGGGCGAACGCCTTTGTGTGGTTGGGTATTGATTGGGTCTTCCGGCCAGTGGTGTTTTGGGTAGCGGCTTTTCATTTCCTTGCGCACTTCTTGATAACTTCCGGCCCAGAAGCGGGCGATATCGTCGGTGATCTGTACCGGGCGGCGTGCGGGGGAGAGCAGGTGCAGCAGCACTGCCGCGCGACCGTCAGCGATGCGGGGAGTGGTCGTGGCGGAAAACATTTCCTGGATTCTTACCGCCAGCACGGGTGGTTTTCCAGCGCTATAGCTGAGGCGTATCCTTGAGCCGCTCGGTACCTGCAAATGTGTCGGTGCCAGCTCCTCTATTTTTTGTTGCTGCTCCCAGTCGAGCCGGTTTTTCAGGATTGCGAACAGGTCGAGGCGCTGTAGTGCAGTAAAGCTGCTGATGCCTTCAATCCCCGGGCCCAGCCATTCATCGAGGGAGTCGAGCAGTGCCTGCTCGGAATAATCCGGTAGTGACAGCGGCAGTGTATCGAGGCTTGCGAGAAACTGGACGCGCTGACACCAATTTTTCGCTGCATCCGTCCAGGGCAGGCAGTCGATGCCGGCGCGTTTGATGGCGGTCAGTAACAGGTCCTTGGCTGTCGCCGTGTCGATGCTTTCAGCAGGCTTTCGATGCAGGATCAACTCTCCCAGGCGAACGATTTTTTGCGCAATAACGGCTTCGCGTTTGTCATCCCATGTCTGCTCGGTGTTGGTGACGATCTGCTGTTCAAACAGCAACTCCAGGGCGTCAATGGTGACGGGGACGGCAGAAAATATGCGTGCTTCCCGTTCGCGGCCATCGAGTTCGGTAATCACAAGATAAGACTCATCGCTGATCGGGTTGGGTTCGGGAAAATACGCCGCACCACCACCGCTGAGACGATAGGCTGGGCGCGTTCCCGCGCGGCGTTGTCCAATACGATCGGGGTAGGCGAGTGCGCAGATGGCGCCGATGGATAGGCTTGTTCCACTATCGGCGCTCGCCCCTAATTGTTGCTGTAATGCCCGGCTTTGTCTTTTGACGCGACGAAGGATTTGGTGATCGACACCCGAATTGCCTGGGTGGCTGTCAAAGAGTTGCAAACGTGCCGCAAAATTCTCATTCTGATTGCTTCCGCGGAAGGGTGATCGTTCTTCCATGAAGGCGGCGATGTCACAGGCGCGTCTGCCATTGCCGCGTTGTTTGGCGATGATGAGCATATGTCCGATTCGCGGGTGCAGGCCCAGCGCGGCGACGGCTTCACCATGTGCCGTCAGCCGTGTTTTGTGGTCGATGATTTCCAGCGAGCGTAGCAAACGTAGCGCCTGTTGCCAGGGTTGTGGCGGTGGTGGCGTCAACCAGCAGAGCTGCGCTGGATCGGTGATGCCCCAGCGAATGACCTCCAGCGCCAGCGGGCTGAGGTCAGCCAGCACGATCTCCGGTTCGCTGTTGGCTGGCCGTTGTTCATGGTCGGCTTCGCTCCAGAGACGAATGCAGTGCCCAGGGCCAAGACGACCAGCGCGACCGCGACGCTGATCGCTGCTGGCGCGTGATGCTGGCACGGTGACCAGTCCGGTCATGCCCGTGCGTGGATTCATTTGCGCGCGGCGTTCAAGCCCCACATCGATGACCGTGCTGATGCCCTCGATGGTCAGTGATGTTTCCGCAATCGAGGTGGACAGCACGACTTTTCGTTTGCCCGCTGGTGGCTGCTCGATGGCGAGTGCCTGCTGATCAAGGCGAAGCCCGCCATGCAGCGGCGCCACAATCAGCTGCTCGTCTGCGACACCCTTCAGCTGGGTAGCCACACTGCGAATTTCGCGAATACCGGGCAGAAATACCAGCAGATTGCCCGGATGGCTTTGTAGTGCATCGACAATGATTTGTGCGATCCGCGCGTTCGACGGCGGAGCGCCCCTGCCCGCAATATAGCGGGTTGCAACCGGGTATTGACGGCCTTCGCTGCAAATCACGGGGGCATTGTCGAGCAGGCTGGACAATGCCTGCGTGTCCAGTGTCGCCGACATCAGCAAGATACGGAGGTCCTCACGCAGCGCCTGCTGAATATCGCGTGACAGCGCCAGGCCAAGGTCGGCTTGCAGGCTGCGTTCATGGAATTCATCGAAAATAATGCAGCCGATGTCTTCGAGTAAGGGATCGTGTTGCAGCTGCCGTGTCAGCATGCCTTCGGTCACCACCTCGATCCGTGTTGCCGGGCCGATGCGGCGATCCAGTCGCATGCGGTAGCCGACCGTTGCCCCTACCTTTTCTCCCAGCGTATCGGCCATGCGCTGGGCGACAGCGCGCGCCGCGAGCCTCCTCGGTTGCAATAACAGAATCTTTTTGTCGCCGAGCCAGCTGGCGTTGCGTAATTCGAGTGGCACCACCGTACTTTTACCGGCACCGGGATCGGCCTGGAGAATGACGGTCTGTTCACGCGCGAGGGTATCTTGCAGGTCGGGCAGGACAGACCAGATGGGCAGGTCGCGTTGGCTGGACATCAAATTATCATGACAGCTGCTGGGCGAGCCATTCTACCGGATGTTGTGTTGCATAGCCGAAGCGACGAAGCTGACAGCGGCAGGAAAAACCGCTCGCCAGCACGGGTTGTTTTTTCTGCAACCAAGGTTGCCAGTTCTGCCGGAAGATGGTGGCCGACAAATCGGCATTGTCGCGCTCGTGGCCGAATAGGCCCGACATGCCGCAGCACCCCGCAGTTTTGATATCAAGCGCAATACCAAAGGCTTGAAAAATTCCCTGCCATGCCTGGATGCTGGCTTGATCCGCCGTCTGTTCCATGCAATGAGGCAACAGCGTCGGCGCTGCTGCCTGGGTGTCGGTTAGTGATAATTGCGCTTGTTCGAGCAAGCCGCCGCCGATTTCTGCCAGCAACCACTGTTCGAGTGAGTCGACCCGGTAGCCTGGTGAATCGTCGAGTATCTTGCTGTATTCCGCGGCATGCATCATGCGGGTTGCCACATCGAGGCTGAGCAGCGGATAGCCGCTGTCGGCGAGCTGCTGCATTGCGGCCCGCTGTGATGCGGCGATGTGGCGAAAACGACGGCGAAAACCTTTGACGTGGAGCGCCTTGCCATTCGCCAGCACCGGTGCAACAAATACATGGTGGCCGAGATGATTTAACAGGATGCAGGCGGCTTCGAGTACGCGCCCATCGAAGCTGGCATTGAAACTGTCCGGCAACAGAATAACGGATTTATCGCGACCATTGGGCGGTTGCTCGCCGGGTTTGAGGAAAATTGCCGACGCAAGGGACTGAATATGCTGCTGTCTCATCGGGAGAAATACAGGTGCCTCAACGATGCCTAAAAAGTGTGTCTGAAGCAGGCGTCCGAGCCGATTGAACAGTAGTAGGTTCACCCATCGGGGGTAACGTCGACCTGCAATACTGATCGTCTCCAGCGAGGAAAACAAATAATCCCGAAACGGGCGTTTTTTCCGTACATAGTATTCTTCAAGAAACCGCGACTTCATTTCCGGAATGTCGACCGTAAGCGGACAGCTATGGGTACAGGATTTACAGGAAAGGCAGTGCTGCAGCGAGTCGAACAGTTCTTCAGTAAGCGCATCAGCATCCTCGCCACGCTTGTTTTTGCCGCCTTGTCTTCTCAGCCACTCACGCATCATTGCCGCGCGCCCCTTGGGTGAATGGCGTTTATCGCGTAGCGCCTTGTAGCTGGGGCACATGGCATTTTCCGGCGTCAGGTTCTGACACAGCGCATTGCCGTTGCAGGCAATGGCAGGGGCATAGGTAGCGGCCAGTAGGGGCGTAATTTTGGCGTCGGTGCTGCCACGCATTGGCGGTTGGTCCAGTCGTGTGACGGCCTGGGTGTCAGCATTCTCGGGGCTTGCCAGTTTGCCGGGATTGAAACGGTTTCCCGGATCGAAAACCGCTTTGACAGCGCTCAGTACGGGGAGGAGTTCGTCGCCGAAAAACAGTGGTGCATATTCACCCCGAAAGCCCTTGCCGTGTTCGCCCCAGAAAACACCACCATAACGCCTGACGAGCTGTGCCACGTCGTCGCTGATGTTGCGTATCAGCTTGCGGTCATCAGGCTCACGCATGTTCAGTGCGGGGCGTACATGCAGGCAACCGACATCGGCGTGCCCGTACATGCCGTACTGCAAACCGTATTGATCGAGCAGCCTGCGAAAATCACGAATATAGTCGGTGAGCTGGTCCGGCGGGACGGCGGTATCTTCGACAAAGGCCAACGGTCGGCGATCATTGTCGACGCAGACAGCACCCAGTAATCCGACCGCGCGGCGCCGAATTCCCCAAAGCCCAGAAATCTGATCAGCAGATGTTTCGATTCGGCTGCCGATAATGCCGAAATCATCCCGGTCTTTTGCAATGATTTCTTCGACGGCCTGGCAGCGATGCCGCAGGGTTTCTGCGTCCTCGGCGAGGATTTCAATAAAAGCCAGCCCATCGAGCGGCTGCTGGGAATTCAGATCGGAAAAAATATTGTCGACTTGCTGCCATACCGAATCCTGCCGCGCACGTGCAAGGATTTTGTCATCGAGAATTTCTATGGCGGCAGGCGCGGCCTGTAGCAGCGCGTTGATATGCGAAAGCATCCGCATGAAATCTTGATACAGCACAACGATCAGCGCGCGACAGGCGGGCAGGTGAGCCACCCGGAGCGTCATGCTCGTTGTCAGAGCCAATGTGCCTTCAGAACCGGCAAAGATGAAGCGCGGGTCGAGGCCATCGTCCTGGGCAAGCGCCTGTTTGAGGTTATAGCCAGTCAGGCCGCGATTGAGTGCCGGAAAACGGGCCTGTATATGATCTTTGTTTTCCAGCAGTATTTTGTGCAGCGATTTCAGTGCCTGCATGCCGGTACTCGCGCTGTCGTCCACAGATTCCAGTACATCCCGGGCAAAGGGGCGCAGCGTCAACGCCGAGGCGTCGGCCAGCACGACTCGCATCTGCTGAATGTAGTCAGACGTCTTGCCCCAGATTCGGGAGCCTTTACCGGAAGCATCGGTCGCCACCATGCCGCCAAGCGTGGCCCGCGAACCGCTGGAGACATCGGGCGGAAAAAACAGTCCATATCGCGCCAGGTGGCGATTCAATTGCTCAAGGGTAACACCAGGCTCTACCGTGACTTCGCATTTTTCAAGGTCGAGTGCAGTGATCCGATTGAGATAACGGGATGTGTCGACGATCAAACCTGTGTTCAGCGATTGCCCGTTTGTGCCCGTGGCGCCACCCCGCGCCGTGATCGGCAATGAAGTACCGCTTTCGATGGCGGCCTGCACAATCAGCGTAATATCTGCCGCGTTACGGGGATAGAGAATCGCATCGGCTTGCAGCTGATAAATACTGTTGTCAGTCGCATTGGCCACCCGCGCGCCGATGCTGGTCTCCACATCGCCATCGAACCCGAGCAGCCGCAGAGCCGAGAGATAGTCGGTTAGCATGAGGGGCAGCTTATCGCGGGTCAGTAATACTATCCAGCGCTACAAGATCCCAGCGGCTACTATGCCGATACAACCGCTTTCGCTGATGCGGGTAGTCGGCCACATCCTGTTCCAGGCGCTGTCCCATGACCAGGAAGATGAGGTTTTCCGACCCGGTGTTTTTCAGTGAGTGTGCGGCGGTATCGGCAGGGAAGCCGACGAAGTCACCTTTTTCGAATGGGAAAGACTCATCTTCTATGACTAGCGTTCCTTCGCCGGCGAGGACATAGATGCACTCTTCCTCATAGTAGTGCTTGTGATATTCGGTAGAATCCTTGCCGGGCGCAACCTGGATTAAATGGATGCCGATATTATTCAGGCCAACGGCATCGCCCAGGGATTTTCTCAGTCTGTCGGCATTGGGATTCAGAAAGTGGATTCTTCTGTCGCCCTCCATTTTCTCGATGTCCTTTGCCTTGAGGATGAGCTTGTGTGCTGTCATGGTGTTGTCTCCAGCCGATTTTCTGATTCATCCATTGATTGTATTAGCTTTGGATGAGGAACCGTGATGTTGGCGTGCGGCTCATGCGGCGGGTGCCTTTGGCTTGCATTCGCTGGCCAGCTGTTGTTGAAAGGCACTGGCCAACGCTGAAAACACCGGGCCAGGGCAGTGTCGCAGCGCCCGACCGTCCACTTCACGTACCGGGACGAGTTCCGCGCCGGTACCGGTAAGGAAACATTCGTCAGCGGTGTATAAATCGTAAGGCGTGAGCGGCGCTTCAGTCGCGGGGATATTCAGTGCTACTGCCAGTTGCAGGATGACGTTGCGGGTGATCCCTGCCAGTGCGCCATCCACCGCTCGAGGCGTGATGATGTGATCATTACGTACAATGAAGATGTTCTCGACGCTGCCTTCCGCGACCCGCCCCTGGTTGTTGAGCAGCACCGCTTCCTGGGCGCCGGCCTGCGTTGCTTCCATGCGGGCAAGAATATGGTTGAGATAGTTCAAGCTCTTGATGCGCGGATCAAGCCCGTCTGACGGCAGGCGTCGGGTACTGGCGATGATCAGGCGGATGCCGCGATTGCGCAGCTCTGGATCAACCATCTCCAGTTGGGTGGCAATGAGAATCACGTTCGGTTGCCGGCAGGCGCTGGGGTCGAGCCCCATGGGGCCGGTTCCACGCGTCACCACCAGACGCAGGTAGCCGTGGCTTTCGGGGAAAGTGCTGATGATCTCGTCTACAGCCTGTGTCAGCTCCTGGTGGGAATAGGGCAGGCTGAGCCTGATGGCCTGACAGGAATCATCCAGGCGTTGCAAATGGGCTGCCAGGCGAAAGGGACGACCATGATAGAAACGGATGCCTTCGAAAACGCCGTCCCCATAGAGCAGGCCATGGTCAGTTACCGGAATCATGGCTTCGCGTTCGGGCAGTAACTGGCCGTTGATCCAGAAGCGAGTCGTCTCAGACATGCTGTTCTCCGATCAGTGTGGTGGCCGACGGGTCACCGGCGCGAAGGCGGTCGTGCTGAAGGAATATTGGGGTGTGGCGATCGGCGGGGGCATAGGCCTGGATGACGGGTAGTGGCTGCTTCATGTTGGGTCCTGTTGCTAATGTTGCTCTTTGGCGTCTACACAGCGTAAGGTGCGCTAACATACAAGTACAGATTCAGTTCAATCGAAAAAGAATCGGTACAGATTGTCATGCGAAGAAACTGTGCTGCTGATTTCAACAAGGGACTGTACGCATTGGGGCGTGGTTACTGATGGCAATGAACAAACTCTATGAACGCGTAGCAAAGCAGATCGCCGTGCAGATAGACCAGGGGCTCTATCGGCCGGGTGACCGCCTGCCGGGGGTGCGCCGGCTGGCGCAGCAATTTGACGTGAGTATCTCTACCATTGTTCAGGCACAACGCCTGCTGGAAGATGACGGCCTCATCGAGGCACGCCCACGTTCCGGCTATTACGTGCGCGTACAATTATGGCCACGACCGGCGCAGCCGGTGATTTCCCGCCCGACTGTCAGGCCGGTACCGGTGACCGGCCAGGAGTTGGTGTTGCGTCTGGTGCAAGCGGCCAACGAGCCGGATTGTGTGCAACTGGGGGCTGCGGTGCCGGCGCCGGAGTTTCTGCCGGCCCGCGCCATCCAGCGTGCGTTGAGTGCAGCGGCGCGCGCTGGTGGAGAGCAATTGGCGACCTACCAGTTTCCACCGGGTAGCCCTGAGCTGCGTCGGCAGATTGCCCGCCGTATGTTGGAGGCAGGATGTCGCGTGGGTCCCGATGAGATTGTCATCACCAGCGGTTGTCAGGAAGCACTGGTTCTGGCGCTGCGGGCGGTCGCCAATAAGGGGGATGTCGTGGCCATCGAGTCGCCCAGTTTCTATGGTCTGCTGCAGGCTATCGAGTCGCTGGGTATGCGGGCGCTGGAGATTCCCACTGATCCGGCGACGGGCATCAGTGTCGAGGCGCTCGAACTGGCACTGGAGAAGTGGCCGGTCAAAGCCTGTGTGCTGACGGCGAACTTCAGCAATCCGCTGGGCAGCATTATGCCGCCCGAGAAGAAGCAGGCGCTGGTGACGCTGCTAGCAAGTCATGAGATTCCACTTATCGAAGACGATATCTATGGTGATCTGGGGTTTGAAGATGAACGGCCACACGCGCTGCGCGCTTATGATGAAACCGGCGGCGTAATCTACTGCGCTTCTTTCTCGAAGACACTGTCCCCCGGATTGCGCGTGGGCTGGATACTGCCAGGGCGATGGCAGGAACAGATCGAATACCTGAAATATGTCACCAGCCTGGCGGCACCGACCTTGTCGCAAATGGCGGTTGCCGGTTTTTTGCATCACGGTGGCTATGACCGTCATCTGCGTCAGGTGCGCAGCGCCTATGCTCGGCAGGTGGCTGTTATGACACGTGCCGTAAGCAAATATTTTCCCAAAGGCACACGTGTCACCCAACCCAGGGGTGGCTTCGTGATCTGGTTGGAGCTACCAGAGGCCGTTGATACCCTGAAGCTGTGCCAGCAAGCGCTGGCACGCAACATTAGCATTGCGCCGGGTTCCGTCTTCTCCGCTGCCGGAAAATACCGCAATTGTCTCCGCCTGAACTGCGCACAGCCATGGAACGATACGCTTGAAAAGGCGCTGATCACTGTAGGAAAGATGGCTGAATTGAGTGCAGGTCTAGCAACGTGATTTGGGTATCGGTCGCAGCACAATGATCAGATGAGCAATTATTGGCGGAATCCAAAACTTCTATCCCCATGCGTTGTCATACCAGGTAGATACCGCTTTTCTGGGGAATGCGATGGCTACCTTTCTTCTGCTGCTGGCCGCAATTGTGACGGCGCAGCTGGTTTCATGGCTTCTGTTCAAGGCTGCCAGAGGCGCGCGCGATTTTCCTGATGCCGGGCCACGTGCGGTGACCATGCACTATTGCGCGTCGATCAAATTGGCGGCGCTGCTGTTGCCGCTGATTGTGTTGGTGTTGCTGCTGGTTGTGGTGAATGACAACACCCTACTGGCGGCACCGTATCGTCAGGTATTGGGCTGGACGCTCCCTTTGCTGGCGATTGGTGCTGGCGCCATCACGGCGGAGGCATGGACTCGTCAGGTGGTGCTGGATGACGACGGGATCCGGACGCGTGGCGTGCTGGGCACGGTGCAGATTCCCTGGGAGGTGATCAGTGAGGTGTCGTGGAACCGCTGGACGAAGATGATCGTGGTGCATGCCAGGGATGGGGCAGTGATCAGGATCAATCCATCGCTGTCAGGCCTGTCGATGTTCGAGTTGCTGCTGTTCGAACGCGTCGAGCGCAAGCGTTTCGAAAAAGCGATGCCGGCATTTCTGGCGATTCATCGCGGCGCGTACTGAGCGCGTTACTATCGTTTCTTCAGTAGCACATAAGCTGCGCCGGTGCCGCCGTCACGGGGTGGGGCGGAGCAAAAGGCCAGTACATCGCTACGCTGGCGCAGCCAGGTATTGAGGCGGGTTTTCAGCACGGGGCCGTCATTCGATGAGCGCAGCCCCTTGCCGTGAATGATGCGTAGACAGCGCCAACCTTCGTCTCTGGCTTCCTGTAGCAGCAATGCCAGTGCCTTGCGGGCGTTTTCGGCTGTCATGCCGTGCAGGTCGAGTTCGGCTTCGCGGCGAAACTCCCCGCGTCGTAGCTTACGAAACTGCGTCGGTTGCAGCCCAGGTACGCAGTAGCTGAGTTCGTCGCCGGGTTGCAGTTCTTCGAGGATATATTCATCGCTCATCGAGTCTGGCAGCACCCGTGCTTCGTCCATCTGTGATTGCCGGGGTTCTGCCGAGGGTTTTTCCTGCTCGTGCTCGACGCGGTCGTGCTTGACGGGATCGACAGTGCCAACGGCATCGCGAAACAGTGCCATGTCATCTGGATCGTGTGTCATGGGTTTCTACTCGGGTGGAATCAATTCCAGTATCATACCGCCTCCGTGCCCGTTCGGTGCAGTTGTGCTTTGCCATGCTGACCGAGGGTTGTCACCACGTTTCAGATCACATTTGCCCATGATGACTGTCGATAGCCAATCCTTGATGTGCCGTAGTTTTGCGGCAGTGTGTTTCCGCTGATGCAGATTCTGGTCAGTAACGATGATGGCTATCTCTCGCCGGGATTGCACACGCTGGTGGCTGCAATGCGTGGCTTCGGCACGGTTACCGTGGTGGCCCCCGACCGCGACCGCAGTGGGGCGAGCAATTCGTTGACGCTGGAAAATCCGCTGCGCGCAACGCTGACGGAGTCGGGCTATTACAAGGTCAATGGCACACCAACGGACTGTGTTCATCTGGGCATTACCGGCCTGATGGATGCAGAACCGGATATGGTGGTGAGCGGGATCAATCTCGGCGCTAATCTTGGTGACGATGTGATCTATTCGGGTACCGTCGCTGCAGCGATGGAGGGAAGACATCTCGGCCTGCCGGCGCTTGCGGTGTCGATCTGTTCGTTTACGCCAACGCATCTGGAAACGGCGGCCTGGGCGGTAGAAACGATTGTGCACAAGTTGCAAGCCGAGCCGTTACCGGCCGAGGTTATTCTGAACATCAACATCCCCGACCTGCCGCTGGAGAAAATCCATGGTTTTCGTGCCACCCGGCTGGGTCATCGCCACAAGGCCGAGCCGGCAACGCGCACGATGGATCCACGTGGCCAGACGATCTTCTGGGTCGGCCCGCCCGGGCCAGAGCAGGATGCCGGCGAAGGTACGGACTTTCACGCAGTGAACCAGGGCTGCATCTCGGTTACGCCGTTGCAGATTGACCTGACCCGCCATGGTCAGGTTGCCTCGATGCAGGGTTGGTTGGCGGATGTGATGCCGTGAGTGGTCAGCAGCACCACGGTATCGGCATGACCTCGCAGCGTACCCGGGATCGTATGCTGGAGCGGCTTGGCGAGCAGGGCATCCGCAATATGCAGGTACTGATGGCGATGCGCCAGGTGCCGCGGCATCTGTTTGTGGCTGAAGCCCTGGCACATCGCGCCTACGAGGATACGGCGCTACCAATTTCTGCCGGGCAGACCATCTCCCGTCCCTATATCGTGGCGCGAATGACGGAGTTGATCATGGAACGCCCGGTGACGAAGGTGCTCGAGGTCGGGACGGGGTCCGGCTATCAGGCGGCCGTGCTGGCGCAGCTGGTGCCCGAGGTGTTTACCTCGGAACGCATTCATTCCCTGTATTTGCAAACCCGTCGACTGTTGCAGCAGCTTGGCTATGGCAATATTCGTTGCCGCTATTCGGATGGTGAATTGGCGTGGAAGCGCGAAGCACCGTTCGACGCCATTATCGTGACCGCTGCGCCGGAGGTTTTTCCCGAGGCACTGTTGCAGCTCGTCAAGCTCGGTGGTCGCATCATTGTCCCCGTGGGGGGGTATCGGCGTACCCAGCAGCTTGTCTGTGTAGAGCGAACCGATGAGGGTTATGTGCGACAAGAGATCGAACCGGTGGAGTTCGTGCCAATGTTGAAGGGAGCAATATGATGCTGGAAGGGATGTTTGGAAGTCTGTATGACCGCGTCATGCGGTGGTCTCGTCACCCGCATGCCGAGCGCTATCTGGCCGGTGTGAGCTTCGCTGAATCGTCATTCTTTCCGGTGCCGGTGGCTGTCATGCTGTTGCCGATGTGCCTGGCCAATGTCTCCAAAGTGTGGCGATTGGCGCTATTGACGACGGTTGCATCGGTACTGGGCGGCGTGCTCGGATACTTCATCGGGCAGTTTGCCTTCGAGTGGGTAGAGCCACTGTTCAGCGGCCATGCCGAACAGATCGCCAAAGCGCGTCAGTGGTTTGGGCAGTATGGCGCCTGGGTGGTGCTGATGGCCGGTTTTTCACCCATTCCGTACAAGATTTTCACGATTACGGCGGGTGCGCTGTCGATGGCGCTGCTGCCGTTCGTGCTGGCCTCGATCGTGGGGCGCGCCTCGCAGTTCTTCCTGATCGCAGCATTGGGCCGCTGGTTGGGTCCGGCGATGGAGCCGAAGATCAGGCAATACGTCGAGTGGCTCGGCTGGGGGTTGGTGGCGATTGTCGTTGCTGCGTTGCTATGGATCAACCTGCATTGAGCGAGGGTGGCAGCATGGCACGGCTGCAATGGGTGGGAAAGGTGGCAGCGATACTGTTGTTGGCCGCCCTGATGCCCGGCTGCGGGCCGGTTGAGCGACCTCACAACATTCGCAATGTCGCCAATTACTATCATGTCCATCGTGGTGATACGTTGCATACCATCGCCTGGCGCTTCAATGTCGATGTGCGTGACCTGATGGCGTGGAACCGGCTCAAACCACCCTATACGATCTATCCCGGACAGCGACTGCTGATGAGCCCGCCGCCTGGCTATCAACCCCCGGTTGCCAGAAAGCCATCTGGACCCAAACCCGCCGTGGCGAGTCGAGTTCCCACCCAAGCATCACCGCCTCGGCGGCAACCGCCCGTTGCGACGAAGCCATCAGCAGCGGCACCAGCGTTGAAGGATAGCGTGGCCAAGGCGCCGCCTGCTGCACCGGTATCTGCGCCGTCAGTGACTGCAAGACCCACACCACCCAAACCTGTGTCCAAGCCGCGCACGCTATCCTGGGGCTGGCCACTACAAGGCCGCCTGGTAAAACGTTTTGATGCCGCCATCCCCGGTCGCCAGGGCATCCGCATTCGGGGCCGGAACGGCCAGGCGGTGCAGGCAGCGGAGGCGGGCACAGTGGTCTACAGCGGAAATGGTTTGAAGGGATACCGTGAGTTGATCATCATCCAGCACTCGCCGGATTTCCTCTCCGCCTATGCCCAGAACCGCAAGCGCCTGGTCGTTGAAGGCGATGAAGTCAAACGTGGTCAGAAAATCGCCGAACTCGGCGACCCCCACACCAATGCACCGGAATTGCACTTCGAGTTGCGGCTACGTGGCAAGCCGGTGGATCCACTTTCTTATCTTGGTGCACGTTGATCAGCTGTAAGTGCTCTATGCTGTCCTGATCGATCTCAACGTCAAGACGATCCACCCCTGTTTTCCAGTCAATGACTCGCCACGAAGTGAATTTGTGTGGTCGGTATTGCTCGTCCGCAACTGGAAGGGAAAAGCGTGAACTCCGTCGATTGAGAAGCCGCGGCGATTCGCGCAAAATCTGACGGCTTTCACAGCCATGGCAGGAAGCACTGGAGCGAATGTTGTTTTTCATTCGCAGCGATGGGTCTGGATGTTAGACAACAATCGGGAATATGGAACCAATGACAAAAAAAGCATTGATAACGGGTGTAACGGGACAGGATGGCGCATACCTTGCCGAATTTCTTCTGGACAAGGGATATGAGGTTCATGGTATCAAACGCCGCGCCTCTTCATTCAATACCGATCGTATTGATCACCTGTACAAAGACCCTCACGATACCGGCAGAAAATTCATCCTGCACTATGGTGATCTGACCGATTCCACCAACCTGATCCGGATCGTGCAGGAAGTACAGCCGGATGAAATTTACAACCTGGGAGCGCAGAGTCACGTGGCGGTATCGTTTGAAAGCCCCGAATATACGGCTGACAGCGTTGGCCTGGGTGCGCTGCGGATTCTCGAAGCCATTCGCATTGCGGGGCTGGAGAAAAAAACCCGCTTCTATCAGGCCTCGACCTCCGAATTGTATGGCCAGGTTCAGGAAATCCCGCAGACGGAAAAAACACCATTTTATCCACGTTCTCCGTATGCAGCGGCAAAATTGTATGCCTACTGGATTACCGTGAACTATCGCGAATCCTATGGCATGTACGCCTGCAATGGCATTTTGTTCAATCATGAATCGCCGATTCGCGGTGAGACGTTCGTCACCCGCAAGATCACGCGCGCCATGGCGCGGATTTTCGTCGGTCTTCAGGATACGCTCTATCTTGGCAATCTCAGCGCCCTGAGGGATTGGGGGCATGCGCGGGACTATGTCGAGATGCAGTGGTTGATGTTGCAGCAGGAACAGCCGGAAGATTTCGTCATCGCGACTGGCGTTCAGTATTCGGTGCGCGATTTTGTCGATGCTGCCTGCGCGGAACTGGGCATCAAACTTCGTTGGGAAGGTGAGGGTGTCGATGAAGTGGGTATTGTCGATGAAATCAATTCCGGCGATTTTCAAGGTAAAGTCGGTGATGTCATCGTGCGCGTTGATCCACGCTATTTCCGCCCAACCGAGGTCGAAACGCTGCTGGGTGATCCGAGCAAGGCCAAAGAGAAGCTGGGTTGGCAACCAACAGTCACCTTGCCTGAGCTGGTTGCCGAAATGGTGCGTGTGGATCTGGAGCATGCGCGTCGGGATGC
>JALSHZ010000085.1 GCA_026981985.1 Gammaproteobacteria bacterium
AGTAGTTACTAACCTGAATCCACACTCAGTATCTGGGGTCACAATGCTATATCGTCCGTTAAAACTGTTTCTGCTCATTGTTGCGCTTGCCGTACTCTCCGCTTGTGATTCCGGCGGATTCAGCACTCGCTCCACATCGCAGCTGGCTGATCTGGTCATACAGGGCGGGGCGCTCGAACCAGCATTCTCCAGCGACCATCAAAGCTACCGGCTGACACTGGACGATACCGGCAAACCACTGACGCTGACGCCGCGACCTGCTCATGATCTCGCCACCGTCACGATGAATGGCCAACCCCTGTCCAATGGCGAAAAAAGCGCACCACTGACCACTACCGAGACACCCTATCGCGTGACCATTCGGGTTGTTTCGCCTGACGAATCACGTTTTACCGAGTACCGCATTGTCGTATTGCGCCCCGGTGACACCGTACCCGACGACTTCGATGACACCACACCGTCTTCCGGGCCAACAACTGGGGGCGGAATGGCTGCGCTGGCCCGGCTGGAACTGGCGGATGGCAAGCTGACCCAGACCTTCAACCCGGCCAGCACAGACTACGACGCCAACGTTGGATACCTCACCACCACGACGAAACTGACAGCCAAACCGGCCAGCACGACTGCGACAGTCACCGTCAATGGTGCCAGCGTCACGGCACCCGACTATCAGCTCAACCTGCCCTTACAGGAAGGCGAAAACCGCATCGAGATCGCTGTCACCTCGGCCGACGGCAAACAGACGCAAACCTATAACCTCGCTGTCGTGCGCGCCTCTGCCGACAGCTTCGTGCAACAGAACATGCTCAACGCGGGCACACCACAACGCGGCGCAAAATTCGGCTTCAGCATGGCGGTGGCCGGTGATATTGCGGCTATCTCCGCGCCAGACAGCAGCGTGCAAGGAAAGCTGTCAGCGGGTAGCATCTATATTTTTCGCCTCATCGATGGCAGCTGGGTTGAGGTTCAGCAATTGACCGAAATCGCGCCGAAAACCGGCAATCGGTTTGGCTACAGCATCGCCATGAACAGCAGCACGCTTGCGATCAGTGCCTATGGCTATGACGGACGCCGCAGGGACAGCGGGCGAGTCTATCTCTATCAACCCGCCAGCAGCGGAAAGTGGGCGCTGCAATCGTCATTGCAATCTCCACGCCCAACCACCCGGGAACACTTTGGCTACAACATCGCACTATCCGGCATCAATATGGCGGTGGCGACACTGCGAGGGCCTGATGGTTCTGATAGCGCTGGCGATATCCATCTCTATCAGTACAGCAACGGCGGCTGGGCGTTTATGCAGACCATCGACATCCCCGGTGCCAGCGATCGCTTCGGCCAAAGCATCGTCATGGATGGTGATTTGCTGGCGATCGGCTCCTTCGCCGCCGACAACGAGTGCCGCGACCGCATCGACGATGCCGGCAGCGTCACGCTCTACCGCCTCAACGGCGCGAGTTGGGTGAAACAGACGGAACTGAGCGCCGACAACGCTGACGGCGGCGACCGGTTTGGGTTCGCCCTGGCGCTCTCCGGCAAGACACTTGCGGTCGGCGCCATCTGCGAGGACGGCCTCACGCCGACCGACGAGTACAGTGGCGCCCAGGTCGGCGCGGTCTATGTGTTCACCGAGGAAGGTGGGGAGTGGGGGCAACGCGCTTATATCAAGGAACCGATCATCCGCAACCACAACCTGTTCGGCTATCGCATCGCCCTGCGCGACAACCTGATGGCCATTGGCGCACCGCTCAATGACCGCAACGGCGTGGATTCGGGGACGGCCTATCTCTATCAGAAATCAGGCGACGACTGGAAAGCTATTCGCACGCTTCAGCCCGCCGACGTTGCAGCCTTCGATGAATTTGGCGTTGATCTGGAGCTATCGGCCGGCAACCTGTTGATCGGCAGCATCCAGACGCGACAAAGAGGAGCCACGGCTACCGGGAAGGTATACAGCTACCGGTAGACGACGTTGTTGGGCGCACTGCGCTTTGCCTATCCGCTGCGGATTACTGACTCACTGCTTCCCTTTGTCAAAGGGAATTGAGGGGGATTTAAGCCACCGCGCCAAATTGATACTCCGCAGCACCAATCCCTCCAAACCTCCCTTTGCGAAAGGGAGGCTTTTGGCTGCTACCGCCCCAGTAGAACAAGTGACTGACTTCGAAACTTACCTAACGAGGATGTAACTACTCAGCCCATTAAATCAAAATGGGGTAATTTTCCCGCAAAAACCAACGCCAACGCATCGGATGCACTCAGCCCTTGTTTTCGACAAGTGGATAAATAGCCCCGAATACGACAAAACA
>JALSHZ010000086.1 GCA_026981985.1 Gammaproteobacteria bacterium
TACCCGTGCGCGTTCTGCACTGCGTTCGCTGCAGAAAAGTACCGATTTGATCAAGCGGTTTTTTCATGAGTCACATGTGCAATATGTAATAACTTGATGTCTGGTAGGTTTTTGCCGGGTTAGTAAGGCCTAATTTCATCCCGGCGAAGAACATCCGACTCAAGATCAAATCACCGTTCCAAGCAATCACCCTCTCCATCCACACCAAACAACATCCAAAAACGCCACCGGACTTCACAATAATTTTAGTTATTCCACCGGTATAGCTAAACCAGTTTGCTCCAGCAGATCCATTTATCGGGAAATTATACCAGACCTGCCAAAGTGCTAAGGTTTTTCGCGGCCATGACGATACCCCCTTTGAACGCACGAGGAACAGCGGAGCAGCCTCCGCCTCCGTGTCAAACAACAAATATAGAAATAGGGACGAAAAATGCCTCAGACAATCAACACTAACATGTTTTCTCTGAACGCCCAGCGCAACCTCGATAGATCACAGGGTGCGATGGGGCAAGCCATTCAACGCCTGTCTTCAGGCTTGCGCATCAATAGCGCGAAAGATGACGCCGCCGGATTAGCGGTGGCAGAAGGTATCACCTCCAAAATCCGTGGCCTAGACGTTGCAGCACGCAACTCAAACGACGGTATCTCACTGGCCCAGACAGCTGAAGCAGCGCTTGGAGAAATCACCAACAACCTGCAGCGTATCCGTGAGCTGGCCGTTCAATCTGCCAACGGTACGCTAGGTGATACCGAGCGTAGTTACCTCCAGACAGAAGTTGACGAACTCACTTCTGAAATCAAGCGGATTGTCGACGACACCGAATTCAACGGCACCAAGCTTTTTGCCGCATCCGGATCTGTTGAGATTCAGGTAGGCGCCAATAGCGGTGAGAAGATTGCTGTATCGACGATTGACCTCACCTCACTCAACGCATATGGCGGTGCGGGGCAAGTTGTCATTTCAGCTCAGGCATCAGCCGAGGCAGTTCTCGACACCGATATTATCACTGGCGGCGGTATGGATGCAGATATCAGCAGTGTCATCAACGCCCGCTCCCAAATGGGTGCTGTCCAGAACCGCTTCGAGTCGGTCATCAGCAACATCAACAGCTACAAGGAAGGCTTGCAGGCTGCTCGGTCTCGCATCATGGATACCGACTATGCATCGACAACTGCTGAACTGGCGCGGACTCAGGTGCTGCAACAGGCTGGCGTCGCGATGGTAGCGCAGGCGAACCAGCTGCCACAGGGTGTGCTGAGACTGCTTGGCTAAACCTGAATAGAGTGCCGGCAAAGGATCTGCCGGCGCTCAATATTGCCCTGGAGCATTAACGCGAAGGGCATCGCTCCTGCTCTCAGGAGGAGCACAAATAACAATAATAAAAGCTACATCACATTATCCGGGGTTCGCCCCGGAATTCTTTTTACCAAATTCATGATCTGGCGCAGGAATTGCACCAGGTATCGCTGTAAGTAGACAGGTCAAGAAAATGGCGGAAGTATCAGCAGGTTCCAGCATCGACGTACAATCTATCGTCTCCGGACTGATGGACATCGAACGTCGCCCGATCGATAAGCTTGAAGTAAAAACTTCACAGACCCGCTCGAAGATTAGCGCCTTGGGAGACCTCAAAAGCGCAATCTACAAGCTGGAGTCAGCGGCACGGGATCTTGCCAAACCACAGACATTGGCCCAATTTACCGCAACATCGAGCGACGAATCCGTGCTCGATGCCGAAGTATCGACACTGGACACGATCGAAAACCATACTATCCGTGTCGACCAGCTTGCAACAACGCATCGCCTTGCCTCACAAACAACTTACGCCGCAGCTGACACCGTTGTCGGTGCGGGCACCTATCACTACGAGGTGGGCGGCGAAGGTTTCGATGTCACTCTTGAAGCCGGCAAGGACACGCTCACCGACCTCAAGAATGCCATTAATCGCTCGGCAGCCAATACTGGACTGTCAGCTTCCATTATCAAGATTGATGATGGCTACAAGTTCGTCTTATCTGCGCAAAAGTCCGGCACGTCGAACATCATCACTGCCGACGGTAGCTGGGATGAAATCTCGGCGGCGCAAGATGCAACCCTCTTCATCGATGGCATCGAAACGCACCCCTCCAGCAACACGCTGAAAGACGTGATCCCTGGAATCACACTGAATCTCAAGTCTACCGGGGAAACTGAACTGACCACATCTGCCGATATCGACACGATGGCCGAAAGCATGGAAGCCTTTGCAACCGCATACAACGATCTGCGGGACACCATCGAAAAACTCGACGCTGGCAAGCTCAAGGGAGAAGGGATTTCGCTGTCGATAGAATCTGCCATCCGCAATCGCTTCTTCGGTGAATATGAAAGCAGCGAGGGTGAGCTGAGTTCGGTATTCGAGTTTGGCCTGAGCTTCGACAAGGAAGGCAGGCTCAACCTCGACAAAAGCCGTTTCCAAAATGCGGTCGATAGTAACTTTTTTGGCTTGCACAACTTTTTTACCGGCGATGACGGCTTCAGTGCCGGGTTGCAGGAGAGCTTGCGAGAACTCACCAAAACCGGCGGCCTGATCGAAGGCAGGAAAGACAGCTACTACAACCGCATCGATAGCTATGAACGACAAACCGAGCGTCTCGAAATCCGCATGGAAGCACTGCAGAAACGCTATCTGCAAACCTACTCCGAGCTTGATGCACTGCTCGGCTCGGTCAGCAACACCAGTAACAACCTGGCACAACAGCTGGGCGCTTTGACCAACAACAACCGTAACTAGGGATCATCTCATGTTTACACAACACAACGATGGCGCCGCAGCGTACCAATCGGTCAGCGCGCAGAGCAGCATCGAGAATGCTGACCAGCATAAGCTGGTGGAAATGCTCTACAGCGGCGCAATATCGCGAATTAACATAGCCAAATCCCATATGGAAATGGGTAACGTTTCCAACAAGGGAAAGACGATCAGCGATGTCATTGCGATCGTTGAGGAGCTGCGCCGCACGCTGAACATGGAAAAAGGTGGCGAACTGGCCGCCAACCTCCATGACCTGTACGAGTACATGAAATCTCGGTTGTTGCAGGCAAACCTGAAAGATGACGCCGACATCCTGGAAGAGATCAAGGGGTTGCTGGAAAAACTTCTGGATGGCTGGCAGGGCATTCCGGAGGAGGCACGCAAGGGGTTTTGAATACTCAAGGTTCAGAGTTCAGATTTGCGCATCAGCCAGTTCCCCGAAAAAGGTGGAAGCTGGAATGTAGCTCCGTCGCGAAGGAACTACCAAAAGCCTCCCTTTCGCAAAGGGAGGTTTGGAAGGATTGGTGCTGCGGAGTTTTGGCCTGGTGAGGTGGTATAAATCCCCCTCAATCCCCCTTTGGCAAAGGGGGAAGTTGTCAGAGGTGGCAGCCCTGTTTCCAGGGACGGTGCCGCTCTTGAGCGCGTGACCACTGATTCATGGGTTCTGATGTGGCGCCCCAAGAATCAACAGTACCACCTATTGCAACGTATTATTTGTTGTAACTACTCAGCTCACCACTGGAATGCGCCATCTCTGTGTCGCCTACATGGATGTAGGTGAGGGGCGTGAGCAGGATGCGGAAGCTTTGGGAAATGATCATTTACACTCGGCAGGCAATTGCTCCATGCATTGCCTGCACTCCCCACTTCCCTGTGGGTCGTAAACTCACATTTCCCGCCTTGATCTGACGCATTCCAGCGGCAATCTGAGCAGTTACTATTTGTTTAGCATCAATGGGTTGCTTACTGATTTAGATGCAACATGAACTCCGATACTTGCGTTGAATATTGCCGGTTCCCTATCTGGAGTCTCCTGGCTTAGGTTTCAGCATTCGGCTACCCCCCTCTCCCCAACCCTCTCCCCCGAGGGGAGAGGGGGCACTGGAATACCGGGGGCTAGTCTCACGGAGGTAAGTGATATGCGGTTCAAGGATGTGATTTGCGGGCTCGAAGAAACCTGTATGGAAATGTGTCATGCAGCCCAACTGGCCCAATGGGACAGCGTCGCGGCACTCGATCGGCGCCGCGCCCACTTGCTGGCCGCAATGGGATCAGTAGACGAGCATGTGCTCACGACCTCTCTCAGAGAAAAGATCTCGCATATCATCGAACTCGACGAGCAAATTATCCTGCTCATCCGCCAAGGTCGCGCGGAAGCAGAACGGCTAGCCGCCCGGGAGAGCGCTGCTCATGATCGCGGCGCCGCCATGTACATGCAAATGCAGCAGTGATGACCTGTAACTGTTGGGCATGCCACATTTTGCCCACCAACAACGTCTAAGCCGCTCCACTTCACACATCTCACCTCGCCCCTTCCACCTCTGCGGAGCGGCAAAGCCAGCAAAACCACAGCATACCGCACCACCAGCTCGCAACTGCAAATAATCCTTTTATATCAATTCATTAGCGTCGTTTTTCCGTCTTTTCTGATAACGTCAGAGAACCGCCTTGCACAAACGGCGGTGATTTATTGACGGATGACAGAGAAAACGCGAACCCGGTCATTACACGCCCGGCAGCATAGCAACTACTATTCCTCCCGTGGTCGGCAAACGGCAGCTTGTTTCCGCTATAACACTTCCGCATGAGGCGGCAAGCGGAAAATCTTTACCCTGTTAACGCTGTCACACTGAAGTAAACGGACTTATTCAGACCAGCGCAAGGAAAACGCCTTTATGACGCAACATAGCGTATTGATTATCGGGGACCACCATCAAAGCAACGTCAAAGTTGCATCGATGATGGAGTTTCTCGAAATAACCCCCAGCGTTACCGATATTGCGGGTGCACGGAATATCCTTGCCCAGCAGGTATCTTTTTCCGCCCATGCGCTGGTCTGTGACGATCTCGAATCATTTACCGAGACGCTGCGCCGCTTTCCGCTGTTGCGGCAATTGCAGCCCGCACTGCTGTTCACCCATGACAGTGCCCAGGTTGCCAGCCGGGATAGTCTACCGGAAGGATATGTCACCCATTTGCCGCTGGCATGCACCTTCCGGCAACTACGAACCGAACTTGAAGCGGCGGGCCTGACTGCCAACAACAGCAGTATGGCGCGGCGCAAGCGTCAAACCCTGCAATCATTGGAAGGCAGTAGCACCGCCATCAATCAGATCAAGTCGTTGATCGGCAAAGTCGCACCTACCGATGCCAGTGTACTGATTCTGGGTGAGTCGGGCACTGGCAAGGAACTGGTCGCTCGCGGTATCCACCGCCTTTCGGAACGCGCAGATAAACCGTTTGTACCGGTCAACTGCGGCGCCATTCCCAAGGATCTGCTCGAAAGCGAACTGTTCGGCCATGAAAAAGGGGCTTTCACCGGCGCGATTTCGGCGCGCATTGGTCGCTTCGAGATGGCCGAAGGCGGTACGCTGTTTCTCGACGAGATCGGCGACATGGATTTCAACATGCAGGTCAAGCTGCTGCGGGTCTTGCAGGAAAAGACCTTTGAGCGCATTGGCAGCAACAAGTCGCAGGTTGCCGATGTGCGGATTATTGCCGCCACCCACAACAATCTGGAACAGGCAATTGCTGATGGCAAGTTCCGCGAAGATCTCTATTACCGCCTGAACGTCTTCCCCATTGAAATGCCACCACTGCGCGAGCGCAAGGACGATATTCCGGCGCTGGCAGAATCAATGATTCGTCGTCTGGCCAACGAGCGCGGCAAGTTTTCGCTGCACCCCGGCACCTATGAAGTATTGATGACCTACAGCTGGCCCGGCAACGTGCGCGAACTGGCGAATTTGATCGAACGATTACGGATTCTCTATCCCGGCAAGGAGGTCATGCCGATTGACCTGCCGCAGCGCTATCTCGAAGCGGCTGATATCAAACCGGAGAGCGAGCAGCCACCCGAAGCAGCCAGCCCGCTCTACAAACCACCGGTCAATCTGGCGCTGGGCGGCTTCGATCTGAAACAACATCTGAGCGAAATCGAGCAGGACTGTATCCGCCAGGCGCTGTCGATTTCGGACGGCGTCGTAGCGCGGGCGGCCAAGCTGTTGAATCTGCGCCGCACGACGCTGGTGGAGAAAATGCGCAAATACAACCTGGAACGCGAAGAAGCCATGACGGAGCTTTGACCCTGGGAAATCGGGGGGCATGTCACCCCTCTCCCCTCAAGGGGAGAGGGAGCAAAAACTGAAGGATTATCACCATCGGCAACCAATACAGACTTGTTGGGCACGCTGCGCTTTGCCCAACCTACGAGGGGCTACAGGCGTGAAGAATTGGCCACAGCTGTAATCGGGCAGGTACACAGCAAGATAGACAACACTTTCGCCGGATCGCGGAAGCATAAAGACTAAGGGAGCAGTAAACACATGTCGCAAAGACGCATTCTCATCGTTGGTGAACAGAAGCTTTATGTAAAGGCGCTGGCTGATACCCTCGCCTCCTACCATCACCAGGTCGATATCCTGGGTGACAGCAAGGCCGCCATCACACAACTTGAACATCAGGACTACGACTTACTGCTCTGCGAAGAAGCGATGACACCGGTCAGCGGTCGTGAACTGCTACAACTCACGCGCAATCTGTTCCCTGATCTGCCCGTGGTGTTGATGACCGATTTTGGCACCGTCGAGCGGGCCGTCAGCGCCATGCGCGAAGGCGCCGCTGACTACCTCGTCAAGCCAATCGACACCGAATTTCTGTTGGAGCTCGTAGCCCGGGTGACACGTGATGTGCAACCCAAACCGGTTACCGACGGCATTATCGCCCGCGACCCCGCCTCCATCCAATTGCTGAAACTGGCGCGCAAGGTCGCCGCCAATGAAGTCTCGGTACTGATCAGCGGCGAAAGCGGCACCGGCAAGGAAGTGCTGGCCCGCTACATTCACCAGCATTCGCCACGTCACGAGCAACCATTTATCGCCATCAACTGCGCTGCCATTCCGGAGAACATGCTGGAAGCGGTGCTGTTCGGCCATGAAAAAGGTGCCTACACCGGCGCAGTGCAGTCCAATCCCGGCAAGTTTGAACTTGCCCAGGGTGGCACACTTCTGCTGGACGAAATATCAGAGATGGATCTGGCGTTGCAGGCCAAGCTGCTGCGGGTATTGCAGGAGCGCGAAGTTGAACGTCTTGGCGGCCGCAAGACCATCGAACTCGACGTGCGGGTTCTCGCCACCACCAACCGCAGACTGATCGAGGAAGTCCAGGCCGGCAATTTCCGCGAAGATCTGTTCTACCGCCTGAATGTTTTTCCGATGCATATTCTGCCGCTGCGCGAGCGCCAGGCAGATATCGTCCCGCTGGCGGAACAAATGATCCGCCTGCACACCATGGTCGGCCAGAACGAACCAACCCTGGGTCACGCCGCCTGCGAGCTGCTGGAGCAATACGAATGGCCCGGCAACGTGCGTGAACTGGGCAACGTCATCCAGCGCGCTCTAGTGCTGTGCAACGGCGTGGAAATTCGCCCAGAGGATCTGCATTTCGAATCCGCCGGCGTACTGCCGGGAAATGGTGGCAACAACGCCACCAGGTTCACCGAGAAGAACAATCTCGTCTCGGATGTGAAGTCGCATGAGTTCGATCTGATTCTCAAAGCCTTGCAAAACGGCAACGGCAGCCGCAAGAAAGCCGCCGAGCAGCTTGGCATCAGCCCGCGCACCCTGCGCTACAAACTGGCCAAGATGCGTGAGCGCGGTATTCAGCTGCCGACCGCCTGATCGTCAGGAACATCATACGAAAGCCAATGATTCGTGCTGTTCATCCTCTAACCTTGCGGCACCGGCGCGGTCAGAGGGACTCACAAAGTTTCGGGGAGGTTTGCCATGGACGCAATCAATACCAACCAATTGCTGACACAACTGCGGGAAATCGCCAAGCAAGCGGGTATGCCGACGACGGCATCTGACGCTGGCGTTAAAGGGGGTGAGTTCGGCGCATTGCTGAAACAGTCCATCAAAGACGTCAACGAACGGCAGAAAGTCGCGGCGAAACTCGCCGAGCGCTTCGAACTGGAAGACCCGAATGTCGATCTGGCGCAAGTCATGGTCGAGAAGCAGAAAGCCAGCATCGCTTTCGAAGCGCTGGTGCAGGTCAGAAAAAACCTGCTGAAAGCTTACAACGACATCATGAGCATGCCGCTTTAAGCAAGCGTCACCGGCACACGCTAACAAAAGACGAATTCAATGAATCAATCCAACACCAATATCGCCACTGGCGCCGATGCCACAACACTGTCGCCAGGCGATCAGGTCAAGGCCTTCCTTGCCAGCGGCGCATGGTATCGCCATCTCAGCTCATTGCTCGCCTTGGCCGGCGTCATTACGCTCGGCGCGGCCATGTTGCTCTGGGCCATGAAACCCACCATGGTGCCGATCGCCAGCAATCTGACGCAACAGGACGCGATCAGCGTGACCGATTTGCTGCGCGCAGAGAATATTCCTTTTGAAATTCAGAGCGGCACCGGCATGGTGCTGGTACCCGCCGACCAGCTCGACCAGCTGCGCCTGAAGCTCGCGGCGAGCGGCATCGGCGGCAGCGACGCGGTCGGCATCGAAATGCTGCAGAAGGATCAGAGCCTCGGCACCAGCCGCTTCATCGAGAACGCACGCTACCATCACGCCATGGAAACCGAGCTGTCACGCACCATTTCGAGCATGAAGAATATCGACACCGCACGCGTGCATCTTGCCATTCCGAAACAGTCGGTGTTCATCCGCAATCGCGCCAAGCCCTCAGCGTCGGTGATGATCAAGCTGATGCCGGGCCGCAGCCTGGAAAACGAGCAAGTGGCCGCAATCGTCAACCTCGTTGCCTCCAGCATTCCGTATATGGAATCGAACGCGGTGACCATCGTCGATCAGTGGGGCCGCCTGCTGTCCGATGGCGCCGACACGGATGGTCTGGGTGCCGCCCGCAAACAACTCGACTACCGGCAAAAGCTGGAAAACCGTTACTCACAACGCATCGAAGAACTGCTGACCCCTATTCTCGGCGTCGGCAAGGTGCGTGCCAAGGTCAACGCCGAAGTGGACTTCAGCTACAAGGAGACCACCCGTGAAGCCTATGACGGTGACCCAGCCAAGATCCGCTCCGAGCAGACGCAGGAAAATCAGTCGCGCGGTGCCACCGCCGCCATCGGCATTCCCGGCGCACTGTCCAACCAACCGCCTGGCGCCGGCACGACCAATCCTGACAAGGCAGACGGCGAAAAAGATGCCGGCCCGACCAGTGTCAGCACGCAGGCGGTGCGTAACTACGAGCTGGATCGCACCATCAGCCACTCCCGCGACACCGTGGGCAAACTGCAACGAATTTCCGTCGCAGTGCTGGTCGATCACAAGACAGTCGTCGACGAGGCCAGCGGCGAAACCGTGAAAAAACCATTGAGCGACGATGAACTGGCAATGCTGACCAATATCGTCAAGGAAGCTGTGGGCTACGATGAGGCACGCGGCGACAGCGTTGCGGTTTTCAACCAACCATTCCAAGCAGTCGAAGAAGTCGAGCCGGTGGCCGGCCCTGCCATCTGGGAGCAACCGTGGCTGTGGAGCATGGCCAAGCAATTGCTGATCGGTATCGCACTGATCCTGCTGGTGCTGCTGGTCGCCCGCCCCGCCGTGCGTAATCTGCGCCCGGAAGCCCAGAAGCTGGACGCACCTGAACAGGATAATGCGACAACTGCCGCAAGCGATAGCGATCTGGCCGATGACCAGGTATCACTGACTTCCACTGCCAACGGCCAACCGGCACGCCTGGACGCGCCACCACATGCTTATGGTGACGTACTCAACCTGGCGCGTGGCCTGGCCAACGAAGATCCGAAACGGGTTGCCAAACTCATTAAAGACTGGGTAGCCAACAATGCCTGACAAGATGCCCGGCGCACCGAACATGGGCGGTGACCCGCTGGAAAACCTGGATGGCCCGGGACGCGCGGCCATCCTGCTGATGTCACTCGGCGAGCAGGAAGCTGCCGAAGTGCTCAAACATATGGATCCGGAGGAGGTCCAGGCGCTTGGTATGGCCATGACCTCACTGAAGAGTGTCACCCAGCGTGAAATCAAGGGCGTGCTCGACCGCTTCATGGAAAACCTGGGCGAGCAATCGTCGCTGTCGATCGGCACCAACGAGTTTCTCTACAAGGCGCTGATGCAGGCCATGGGGCGGGAAAAGGCAAACAACGTCATGGCCCAGATCCAGGCCGATGGCGAGCCACGCGGCCTCGATACGCTGAACTGGATGGACCCACGTGCCATCGCCAATATCGTGCGCGACGAGCACCCGCAGATCATCGCCATCGTGCTGGCGCATGTGAGCCACAGCAAGGCCGGTCAGGTACTCGACCTGCTGCCCCCCGAAGTGCAGACCGATGTCATGGTGCGCGTCGCCAAGCTCGACTCGGTGCACCCTGCCGCCATCGATGAACTCAACCAGGTGATGCAGCGACGCTTCGAAGAAGAGCCCGAGGTCATTGTCTCCGGCCTTGGTGGCATCAAGGTGGCAGCGGAAATTCTCAATGCCGTGTCGTCCGCGACCGAAGCGCGCGTGTTCGAAGCGCTGAAAGAAGACAACGACGACATGAGCGAAAAAATCCAGGAAAACATGTTCGTCTTCGAGAACCTCCTCGCACTGGACGATCGTGGCATGCAGCTGCTGCTGCGTGAAATTCCGCAGGAGAAAATCGTCCGCGCACTCAAGGGCACCTCACCGGAAATCCAGCAAAAGGTATTCCGCAACGTGTCCAAGAATGCCGCCGAGCTGATGCGCGATGACCTCGATGCCATGGGCCCGATCAGGCTGCGCGAAGTCGAGGAAGTACAAAAAGACATCATGGCCATGGCGCAACGGTTAGCTGAAGAAGGTCAGATAGCGCTGGGCAGCAAAGATGACGAATATGTCTAAGGTGATTCGCGGCGACAAGGCTGCCAGCGGCCTGCGCTGGCAGCCTCCGGAGTTCGGCACTGGCCCTGACAACGGCACGCAATTCGTCGCCACCAGCTTCAGCACCCAGGCACAGGAGGTCGATAACCTGGCCATCCGTGAAGCCGCGCAGCAGGAAGGGTTTCGTGAAGGTTACGAGGAAGGTCAGCAGGCGGCACGCAACGAGATTGCTCGGCTGCGCGAAAAACTCGAAGCCAGTCTGGCCTTTATCGCCAACCCTGTGGCGCAGATCGATCGCCAAGTGGAAACCGAACTGTTGGAGCTTGCGCTGGCCGTCGCCCGGCAGATTCTGCGACGCGAAATCGGTATCGATCCGAAGCACCTGATGGGGCTGATTCGCGAGGCGATCAAGCAACTGCCAAGCAACACCCAGAAAATCATGATTCACCTCTCGCCCGGTGATGCCCAGGTACTACGCGAGATGCTCCATGACAGCGATCACACACAGCATTGGCAGATCATCGACGATCCTGTGCTGAAACAGGGCGACTGCAAGATCCACACCGACACTTCTTTCGTCGATGCCAGCGTCGATGCGCTGATCTCGCGTCTTGCCGTCGATATGCTCGGTGGTCACCGCAATAGCGATACGAGCACCAGTACGGCAACAAGCGGCAAGAAACGATCTGCCGGCCGCGACAAAGACTGAGATCCCCATCAAACCAATGGCAGACAAGCACCGCAACAACGGCTGGGCCGAGCGTCTCAAGGGCTACCGCGATAACCTGCCGCCGATCGCGCCGATCGTCAAGGGTCAGCTGGAACGCATGGCTGGCCTGACGCTGGAAGCCGTGGGTGTACGCGCCGCAGTCGGCGCCCGCTGTCTGATCGAGTCCCCAGGCTCAGCGCCTGTGGAGTGCGAAGTGGTTGGTTTCAGCAGCGACAAAACCTATCTGATGCCCACCGGCGACACCCACGGCATCACTCCCGGCGCGCTGGTGACACCCAGCCGGCAAAAACTGGAAATCCCGGTCGGCCCACAGCTGCTCGGTCGTGTCATCGACGCCCACGGCCAGCCACTCGACGGCAAAGGCCCGATTCACATGGAGCGCTGGCAGCCGCTGACGGCAAAACCGATCAACCCCCTCGCCCGCACGCCAATCCACGAACCACTCGATGTTGGCGTGCGCGCCATCAACGGGCTGTTGACGATCGGCCGCGGCCAGCGCATGGGGTTATTCGCCGGCAGTGGCGTCGGCAAGAGCGTGTTGCTCGGCATGATGACGCGCAATACCGCCGCTGATGTCACCGTCGTCGGTCTCATCGGCGAACGTGGCCGGGAGGTGAACGAATTCGTCCGCGATATCCTCGGTACCGAAGGTCTGGAAAACGCCGTGGTCGTTGCCGTACCCGCAGACAATCCGCCACTACAGCGCCTGCACGGCGCCATGGTCGCCACCAGCATTGCGGAATATTTTCGTGACCAGGGACAAGACGTGTTGCTGCTGGTCGATTCTCTGACCCGATTCGCCCAGGCACAGCGGGAAATTGCGCTGGCCATCGGCGAACCACCAGCCACCAAGGGCTACCCGCCATCGGTATTCGCGAAATTACCGCAGCTGGTCGAACGCGCCGGTTGCAGTGATGAATATGGTGGCTCGATCACCGCCATCTACACCGTGCTTGCCGAAGGCGACGATCAGAACGATCCGGTCGTCGATTCAGCCCGGGCCGTACTCGACGGCCATATCGTGCTGTCTCGTTCGCTGGCAGAATCCGGCCACTACCCCGCCATCGATATCGAAGCCTCGGTCTCGCGCCTGATGCATACCATCGCCACGCCTGAGCAACGCACCGCAGCGCAGCAGTTTCGCGCCACTTATAGCCTGTACCAGGAAAATCGCGACCTGATCAACATGGGCATCTACCAGCAAGGCTCCAATCCCGAACTAGACAAGGCCATCGCCCAGTTCCCGCGCCTGACAAGCTTTCTCCGCCAGGCGCCAGATGAAGCCGTCACCTTCTCAGAAAGCCTACGGCATCTCGAAATGGCCGTCACCCCAATGGCAACAGCACAGACCTGAACTGCTGCCGCTAAATTTCATCGCTGATATGCAACACTAACGGCGTCCTGAGCAATAAGGATCCGAATACAGAAATCCCCCCCTTTCGCAAAGGGGGACAGGGGGGATTCAAACAGCCATGACATTGCACCAGGCGCCTGCCCCCCTCAATCCGTTGCAGACCGAAACGACTCAGGAACAACCGCTATCCAAGGGAGTTATCGCATCAACCATGAAGTCACCCCAACGACTCAAGCCCATTCTAGGTATTGCCATCCGCCAGCAGGAAGAAAAAGAAGCGCAACTCGCACAAGCCCTGCGCCTTAAACAACAGGCAGAAAACCAACTGAGACAATTGAAGAACTATCGCGACGAATACCATGGTGACCTTTCCAACAGCAATAGCATCAATATTACTCAGCTCATCAACAAACAGCGATTCATCTCTCAGCTCGACGTCGCCATCGCTGCCCAGCACGAAAAAACAACCAATATTGAATCACTGACCAAGCGTCATGAAAAAGACTGGCACCATGCAAGAAGCCGGCGTGATGCACTGGAGAACCTGCTAGACAAGAAAATGACTGCATTACGGCAAAAAATGGACCGTCACGAACAAATCGAACAAGACAACCGCGCATACAAGACAGGCAACGGTTGAGCTGTTAAACGCATCACGCTCGACAATCACTAACTGGCAGCAATCTTGCGTTACTAGACTGTCAGTAAGAAACCCACTGACGCCGGCAGGAAGCCGGGACATATCACGACAGGGATGTATCACTCATGGCAAACCAGATTTTCTCACCCGGCAGTATTCCATTGGAAGGCACATCACATATTTTCGCCAATACACCGGACAACCCCAGCGGCGGGTTCCGGGATATTTTCGTCAACCAGAGCAGCCGAGAGGATACCGCCACCACTACCAAGGGAAACAAGTTGCAGCCCACCGGCAAAGACAAGCCGGTGAGTCAGCAGGATGAGCAGTCGCGCACAGCTCAGGATGAAGACTGGGAGCCAACCTTTGTCACACCACCGGAAAAAAATAGTGGGCCGTCAGATGATCAAGCGATTTCTACCGCCGAAGGTGGCTTCGACGGTGAAGCATTTCCTGTTGCCGATCTGTTCGATGATGACACCTCCCTTCAGACCTATGCACTGACGGATGCCGACCTCGCTGAACCGATTCGTATCGAACCCACTGCTGCCGAGGATGCAACAGCCATCCTGACGCCAGAGATCGACGCCAGTGAAGACGCATCAGTCGGAATTGCCGAATTGGCTGCGTTGCAGGCTGGCCAGTACACTGATCCGGTCGCTGTAGGTGGTACACACAAAGCCACTACCCAGGTAGAAATTGCCGCTTTGAATACGCGCCCGTTCACGCAGCCGATCGACGCCGACCCGATGAATAAAATGGCGGAAGTCATGCCAGCAACTTCCAGCGTCACCGCCTCGATCAACGCAGATCAGGCTCACAGCGCCGCCGTTCCAGCAACCAGTTCTGGCATCCTGCAAAGCGCTATCCGTGGCGTGGCCAAGGATGAGACGGCAAACAGCCTGACCGAGACCAATGCTGAACCGGATATTGTGCCCGCCACTTCAGCCTCTACCTTGAGTGCCGAACGCCTCGCCGAGCTGCGTCAAATTCAGGCCTATGCCGACAATATGGTGGCACGAGCGAATGATGGCAGCAGTGGTAGCACCAACGGATCAATCGACATCGCCGCTATGACAGCACGACTCGACAGAAGCACGCCATCCACAGCCGCCGGGCAAGCAGCCCTACACACAGCCCCCCAATCACTCAATTTCACTGAAAAAGGGTGGGAAAGCGCATTCGGCCAGAATATTCAATGGATGAATGCCAATAACATCAAATCGGCACAGATTCGCATCAACCCTGCCGAACTCGGTCCATTGAAAATTGATTTGACAATGAACAAGGATCAGTTGTCTCTACAGATCCATGCAACACATCAGATCTCCCGTGACACCCTCGAAGCAGCCCTGCCACGGCTACGCTCAGAACTGGCGGATCAGGGCTTCAGCAATGCCAATATCGATATGGCTGATCAAGACCAGGGGCAGCACGCCGGGCAGCATAGCGGCGATGACGATGCCTCTTTAAACACTGACAATGCCATGCCGGCAGAGGAAGACAGCGATGCAGCAGCTATCGTTCCCGCAACCTCGGCGGCCAACCTGATGAGCGGGAGTGTCTCGCTACTCGATACCTTTGCCTGAACACGACGCAGTTGCCGGGGTTCGGCTCACCTCGGCGTCTCTGTAAACAGCCTCCCTTTCAGACGGTGCCGTAGCCCGGTACCAAAGGGAGGT
>JALSHZ010000087.1 GCA_026981985.1 Gammaproteobacteria bacterium
ATGTTTTGTCGTATTCGGGGCTATTTATCCACTTGTCGAAAACAAGGGCTGAGTGCATCCGATGCGTTGGCGTTGGTTTTTGCGGGAAAATTACCCCATTTTGATTTAATGGGCTGAGTAGTTACAATGGATTTTACTGTGGTTCAAGGATCGAAACGCGTGCTGTATGCAGGTCTTGGTCTCGTTCTCGGGTTGATGGGGTGCGAGGCGCTTCTACTGGCGGAGATCTCCGGGGAAAACGCTTCCTATAACATCCTCCTGCTCTCATTGGTTCCACTGCTGTTGGTGATGCTGCTTGGGCAACGTCTGATTCGTCGTCTGGAACGACGTGAGCGGCGCTTGCAGGAGAAGGTCGCCAAGGCTGAACAGGTCGCCAGAAACCTCAAGTGGGAAGCATCCCACGACTCCCTTACCCGTCTGATCAATCGGCGTGAATTCAAGAGCCGGGCCACGCAGCTATGTCGCCAGGCCGAGATGGCAGGCAGTCAGCATGTCGTCATGTTCCTTGATCTCGACCAGTTCAAATCCGTCAACGACACCTGCGGTCATGCCGCCGGCGATGCCTTGCTGAAACAACTGCCGCCCCAACTGCAACATTGCCTGGGGCCGCATGACACTCTGGCGCGCATCGGTGGTGACGAGTTTGGTGTGTTACTGCCAGGAGCAGACCTCGAACGTGGTAAAGAGGTGGCTGAGGTACTGTCGCGAATCGTACGCGACTTCCGCTTCTTCTGGCATGGGCGAGTGTTTGAAATTGGCGTCAGCATCGGCGTAGTCCCAATCAGCCGAGATCATTGTCATCTGCAAACCGTATTTCATGCTGCCGACACCGCCTGCTATGTCGCCAAACGCACTGGCCGAAACCAGATCAAAGTGCTCGATGCATCAGCAAAGGAATTGACGGAAAACAAATCTCATGCGGGCTGTGCTCACTCCATCCCACAGGCGATACGGGAAAATCGGCTGGAGCTCTACGTCCAGGAGATTCGCTCCGTCAGAGAGCCGGATGGTATGAAAACCCACTACGAAGTGCTGGTCAGAATGCGCAGCCAGACGGGAGAGATGATCTACCCGGCGCAGTTTATCCCCGTTGCGGAAAACTACGGACTCGCTCTCGATGTCGATCGCTGGGTCGTCAACTCGGCGCTGGCGTGGATGGCCGACAATCCGAAAGTCAACGGTCATCGCGACCCTTCCGGACAGAAGCGGGTTGGTTGCAGCTTTTCGATCAACCTGTCCGGACAATCGCTGTCCGATGAGCTGTTTCTGGGTGAAGTTCTGCAACTGTTCAAAACCCATGCCGTAGACCCCGCACTTGTCACCTTTGAAGTAACGGAAACTGCCGTCATCTCCAACCTGGCGAATGCACAGCGCTTCATCCGCCGCCTCAAGGCCATTGGCTGCCGCTTTGCGCTGGATGACTTCGGCAGCGGCATGTCCTCGTTTGCCTACCTGCAACAGCTTGATGTCGATTACGTCAAGATCGACGGTAGCCTGGTCAGCAAAGTGGCCAAAGGCGGGCTGGAAAACGCCATGATCGTCGCCATCATCCATGTCGCAAAGCACATGAAAGCACTTACCGTCGCCGAGTTTGTCGAAGACGATCTCACCGAAAACGTGCTGCGTAGCGTCGGCATCGACTTTCTGCAAGGCTACCTCCTGCACCGCCCAATGCCGCTCAAATCACTGAATGAACTCGCACCGGCCAATGAGGAGCTGCGCCAGACAGAACTCAAGCTGGTCGTCTGAAAGAACACCCACGCAAGAATGATATGATGCTGCGTATGGGTAATTCCAGCATCAAACGATAGCGCAATTGCTGTTTGCACCAAAATGTTTCGGTGCATCGAGGACAGCAATCGAGTCGCTGGTAATGGTACGCTGTACGTGGCACCACCAAGCTCCAGGCAGGCCTGGAGAAAACGACTCTATCCTTCGTCCTTGAATATTTCCTCCATTGGAATGCCTCCAAGGCGGTCTTCCCTATAGGCCGTCAAACGTTGTTCAGCTTCTTCAGCCCAAATCTCTTCCAGTGAGGCATCGGGTTCGTCAAGGCTTCCCAAGAGTTTTTCGACTACCGAGAATTTTTCCTCCGGACGAAGTTTCAGGGCTTGTTCCAAGATTTCCTTGCTACCCATTGAGATTACCTCTGCGTTGCATCTATAAGATTTTGCCGCTTCAGCCTTCCAATGGCTATCTGCTGACTGTAAGCGGAGTGAATCATCGGGGAACACAATTTCTTAGTCATAGCGCAACAGCCGGTTGTCAAACGGTTCATGGTTTTTCCAGCGATAGGCGTGGAAATCCCGCTCGTCGGTGGAAAGGATACGGCCATGACCCAGCTCCTCGGCAAGTATGACCAAGGATGCGTCGGCCAGGTCCATGGGCAGGTCGCGGTATTGGTGCATCAGTCGCTGGATTCTGGGCAGGTGACTCAATTCCAGTGGGAGCAAGCGGCTGGCGCCGTTTTCCAAGGCGCGAATGAAAGCCTGCTGGGCCGCGAACCCCGCTCTTCGTTCCAGCAGATGACACACTTCTGTCACCACCGGCCAAGTGGTGATGGGCATCTCTTGAAGAGTTTTGAACACCTCCATAGCGCGAAGATGATGCCGGTCATCCGGATTGCCCAGCGCAACCCAGTAGCCGCTATCAGCGATGATGAGGCGGCTATTGCGGGTATTTTTCATCCAGGATTTCCGCGAGGTACTGCTTGTAATTGGTGGAAAGGTCCTCAGGCCCTTCGAAGCCGCCCACGAACCCGCTCTCGATCAGTGCCTGCTTGCTTTGCCGTACTTCGTTACGCAGGTGATCGGCATAGAAGCGGATGGCCGCTTTCAGTGCCTGCGAGTTGTTCTGCTGGGTGAATTCCTTCAGGAATTCCAGGTCACGGGCCGTTTCTTCATCTAATCGGGCGTTGATACGATGTTCTGACATGATGACTTCTCGTGTATGACGGCTGTCATACAAAGTTTAGCATGGCCTCAACCCTACGCACTAGCAGTAGGCCGCAGCCGAAGGCTTTGGAGCGTCCAAGGGTGTTTTTTACGATTTTCAGGAATGGTCGTGCGGTGGTGGGAGCCCTCCCTGGCGCTGGATTCCCGCTCCCCGGCAGGAATGACGTACTGCTCCGTCAGCCAGCGTTGCACAATACCGGCCTCCAGCCCCGTGAGTTGGGCAAGGCAATCATGGAGAAAGGGGGGGCTTCCGCACCAGGTACAGAGCATCCGCCGTCACATCCAGCGAATACAACCGGGTTCCGGTTTCAGGGCGTGGAGTGGTGGTCAGTCGTTGGGCTTGTAGCCCGCAAAGCGTTCGATGACTTCGTGCATTGCTTCGTCGTCGAGGACGACGGGTTGGCCGGTTTGCAGGGTTTGGCAGTAGATCTGTGCCAGCAGTTCGACTTCTTCGGTGAGTGCGAGGGCTTTTTTCAGTGTGCTTTCGAAGCACAGCAGGCCGTGGTTGGCGAGCAGGCAGGCTTTGCGGTCTTGTAGTGCTTCGAGTGCGAAGTCAGACAGTTGCTGGCTGCCGAACAGGGCATAGGGGGCGCAGCGGATGGTGTTGCCGCCGGCCATGGCGATCATGTAGTGGACGGCGGGAATGCCTTTGTTCAGGCAGGCGAGGGTGGTGCACCAGACGGGGTGGGCGTGGATGACAGCGCCGGCTTTGCGGCGGTGCTGGTAGATGTCGCGGTGAAAACGCCATTCGCTGGAGGGTTTGTGCTGGCCTTGCCAGCTGCCGTCCATTGCAACCTTTACCATGTCGTCAGGGCTGCATTCGTTGAAGGGCAGTGCCGAGGGTGTGATCAGGAAGCCGTCGCCTTCACGCACGCTGATGTTGCCGGAGGAGCCGCGGTTGAGGCCGCTGTCGAGGGTCTTGAGCGCGGTGTCGAGCAGTTCCTGGCGTTTGTCGTTACTTCCCTTCATTGCTGGCGTATTCGGGGTATAGCGCCGCCAGCGCGGCCGGGGTGGCGGCGCAGACGCCACGTTCCATGATCAGCCCGCTGACGAGCCGCGCCGGGGTGACATCGAACGCCGGGTTGCGGGTCGGGCTGCCATCGGGTGGTAGCTGGACGCTGCTAATGTCGCCATTTTCCAACTTGCCCTGGATATGGGTGACTTCGCGGGCATCACGCTCCTCGATCGGGATATCGCGCAGGCCGTCGCTGATCGTCCAGTCGATGGTGCTGCCGGGTAAGGCGACGTAGAACGGGATGCCGTTGTCGCGGGCGGCCAATGCCTTGAGATAGGTGCCGATCTTGTTGCAGACATCGCCAGCCGCCGTGGTGCGGTCGCTGCCGACGATGCACAGATCGACCTCGCCATGCTGCATCAGGTGGCCGCCGGCGTTATCGACGATGACGTGGTGCGGCACGCCGTGGGCCTTGAGCTCCCATGCGGTGAGGCTGGCGCCCTGATTGCGCGGGCGGGTTTCGTCGGCCCAGACGTGGACGGGAATGCCAGCGTTGTGCGCTTTGTAGATGGGCGCCAGCGCGGTGCCCCAGTCGACGGTGGCGAGCCAGCCGGCGTTGCAGTGGGTGAGGATGTTGATTGGGCGTTGGAGTTGCTGCCAAAGCGTTTCGATGATCGTCTTGCCGTGGTTGCCGATCTGGCTGTTGGTGGCGACATCAGCATCGCAGATCTCGCTGGCGGCGGTTTGGGCGGCATCGGCGCGTTCGTGTTGCGGCAGGGGGCCGAGCCGGGTAAGCATGGTGTCGATCGCCCAGCGCAGGTTGACGGCGGTGGGGCGTGTCGCCAGCAATTTTTCGGCCGTTTGCTGGAGCGAGGTGTCGGAGCTGTCCTCGCGCATGGCCAGCGCCATACCCCAGGCGGCGGTCGCGCCGATCAGCGGGGCGCCGCGCACCCACATGTCGCGGATGGCAAGCGCTGCGTCGTCTGCTGTATGCAGAATCCGAATCTTGAACTCATGGGGCAGCCGGGTCTGGTCGATGATCGACACATCGTCTTTGTCGTCGAGCCAGATGGAGCGGTAGTGTTGACCGTCGATTTTCATGGTGAGGATGTTCGGCTTTTGCGGTTGTTGCCGGCAGCAATGTTTTTTAGCGTGTCGGGGTCGTCGATGCGGATTTTATGGTGTTCTTCGCTGATCAGCCCGCGCTTGCGCCAGTCGGCCAGAAAGCGGCTGATGGTTTCCACGGTCAGGCCGAGAATTTCGCCCAGTTCTCCTCGGGTCAGCGGCAGCTCGACCCAACTGCCCGGCGCTGCATCGGCGTACCACTCCAGCAGCAGCGAGGCGAGTTTCTCCGTGCCCTTGCGGGTGCTGAGGTCGAGCATGCGGCTTTCGGCCCGGCGCAGGCTGGTCACCCAGCGTTGCAGTATGGCGGTGTCAACATCGCGATCGTTGCGGCGCAACCGCTCCAGATCCGCCTCCGGCAACTGGCACAGTTCGCAGTCAGAGACGGCAATGGCGCTCTGGGTGTAGCATGATTCGAGAAAGCTGTCCCACCCCAGCAGGGCGCCGGCGGTTTCGAGGTAGAGAATATGCGAGCGTCCGTCAGCCAGTGATTTGGTGACCTTGACGATACCGCTGCGTACGGTGAACAGGGTATTGGCCTTGTCGCCTTGCAGGTAGATGGTTTCGCCCGCCTTGTAGCGGGTGACAAGTGGGCGAAATGGGATATTGTCGAGGCGCGTCGGTTTCAGGTTGGCAAAGATGCTGAGATGGCGGATCGCACAGCTTGCGCATTGACCCGTTCCGACTAGTTTCGACATTGTGGTTTAACTCGAACACAGGAGACGTTGGGCCTCCCGGTATTTTGCCGCAGTCTTGCGGATGACTTCCTCGGGTAATTCAGGGCCGGGTGGCGTTTTGTCCCAGTCCAGCGTTTCGAGATAGTCGCGGACGTATTGCTTGTCGAATGAAGGGGGGGATGTGCCGGGTTGCCAGGTCTCTGCTGGCCAGAAGCGGGAGGAGTCCGGCGTCAGCACTTCGTCGATCAGGTGCAGCATACCGGCCGCGTCGAGCCCGAACTCGAACTTGGTGTCGGCGATGATGATGCCGCGCTGGCGCGCATGTTCGGCAGCCATGTTATAGATCTCCAGGCTGACATCGCGTACCTGCTTGGCGAGCGCTTCGCCGAGCAGTTCTACCGTTTGCTCGAAGCTGATGTTTTCGTCGTGATCGCCCACTGCGGCCTTGGTGGACGGGGTGAACAGCGGTTCGGGCAGCTTGTCGGCCATTTGCAGGCCGGGTGGCAGCGCGATACCGCAGACCTTGCCGCTGGCCTGATAGTCCTTCCAGCCGGAGCCGATCAGATAACCGCGCACGATGGCTTCGACCGGAAGTGGTTTCAAGCGTTTGGCGACGATGCTGCGTTTCTCCAGGCCACGCCGTTCATTGGGGTCGGGCAGAGCCTGTTCGAGCGTCATCTCCGTCAACTGGTTGGGGATGATGTCGGCCGTCTTGTCGAACCAGAACAGTGATACCTGGGTCAACACCTCGCCCTTGCCGGGAATGGTCGATGGCAGTACCACGTCGAAGGCGGATATCCGGTCGGAAGTGACAAGCAGCAGGTGATCGTCATCGACGGCATAGATTTCCCGTACCTTGCCCTGGCTGATCAGCGGCAAGCTGGTGATGCTGGTGTCGTGTTGGTCTGTTATTGGCATGGCGTGATCATACCTTTGCTGTGAGGGGGGTGTCACATTTGCGGCAGCGAACGATATTGGTTGTGCATGGGGCGGAGGGCTGAATCCGGGGTGGCTGGCATGAAAACTGAAGGCTCGTGCTTGGCATCGGTCAGGGATACGGGTATAAAGGTCGGTTTTTCGACGGGCTGGTGTATCCAAGATGACTGATATCCGGGTTGGCGTGGTGATGGGCAGCGATAGTGACTGGCCGATCATGAAGCATGCTGTGGAAACGCTTGAGCAATTTGGCGTTGGCTGTGAGTTCAAGGTAGTTTCTGCGCATCGAACGCCAGATGAGATGTTCACCTATGCTGAGACTGCGGCAGCGCGTGGCCTGCGCTGCATCGTTGCCGGTGCAGGCGGCGCGGCGCATCTGCCGGGCATGCTGGCGGCCAAAACGATTGTGCCGGTGCTTGGTGTGCCGGTGCCGTCACGTCATCTGAGCGGTCAGGATTCGTTGTACAGCATTGTGCAAATGCCCAAGGGCGTGCCGGTGGCGACGTTCGCCATTGGTGAGTCCGGGGCGATCAATGCGGCGTTGTTTGCTGTAGCCATGCTGGCGCGTGAAGATGCCGATCTCGATAGCAAACTCCAGGCGTTTCGTGCCGAACAGCGGCAAAAGGCGCTGGCGATGACACTACCTCCCGCTGGCTCATGATCCTGCCGGGCGCGACCATTGGCATGCTCGGGGGCGGCCAGCTCGGTCGCATGTTCACGATGGCCGCCCGCAGCATGGGTTATCGGGTGGTCGTGCTCGATCCCGACCCTGCTAGCCCGGCCGGCAGCCTTGCCAATCAACATATCTGTGCGCGCTATACCGATGCCGAGGCATTGGCGCAGATGGCTTCGCTGTGCGAAGTCGTCACCACCGAGTTTGAAAATATTCCGGCCGAGGCGTTGCGCCAGTTGGCAACCAAGACTACCGTGTACCCATCCGCCGATGCGGTAGAAAAGACACAGAACCGCATTCGCGAAAAACGATTCATCCGCGATACTGGCTTGAAAACCGCCGAGTTCGCGGTCATCGAGAGCCCATCGGATATTGATACGCTGGCGTCATCTGGATTTCATTTCCCCGCCATCATGAAGATTGCCGAATTCGGTTATGACGGCAAGGGTCAGGTGGTCGTTCACTCGATCGATGAGACTCGTGAGGCATTTGCGACGCTGGAGCAGGCGCCGTGCGTGCTGGAGCAGCGCGTCGATCTGGCGCTGGAAGTCTCGGTGGTGTTGGCCAGAGCCGTGGATGGCACTGTCAGCTGTTTTCCGGTGGCCGAGAACGAGCATCGCAATGGCATTCTGCATCGCTCGGTGGTACCGGCCGTGGCGACGGCACCAATGCAGACGGCGGCGCAGGAGCAGGCCATCCAGCTGGCCGAGGCGCTGGACTATTGTGGCGTGATGGCGGTCGAATTTTTCATCGATCAGGCCGGTGAGCTGCTGGTGAACGAGATCGCGCCGCGTACCCATAACAGTGGTCACTATTCGCTGGATGCCTGTGTAACTTCGCAGTTCGAGCAGCAGCTTCGGGCGATTTGTGGCTTGCCGCTCGGTGCGACCACGCTGCTCTCGCCGGTGGTTATGGTCAATCTGCTGGGCGATCTCTGGCAGGATCACGACCCCGACTGGGCCAGCCTGCTGGCTGATCCGGCGGTCAAGTTGCATCTCTACGGCAAGGCCGAGCCGCGGCCCGGTCGCAAAATGGGGCATTTCTGCTGGCTGGGGGAAGACGCTGCGCGGCTGCGGGATCAGGCCGAGCAGGCGTTTCAGGCACTCGCTTGATGGATACTGCGGAGTATCTCGCCAGCCTGCGTAAGGATATCGAGTTCGACGCCGTGCTCGCGGGTGAGCCGCTGGGTTTCCGCACGACCTGGGGGCTGTTCTCGCCGCGCGAAATCGACGAAGGCACCAGATTGCTTGCGGACTATATCGACGTTGCGACTGATGATGACTGTCTCGATCTGGGCTGCGGCTATGGGCCGATCGGCATGTTTCTGGCAAGAAAGGCGCCCCAAGGGCAAACGCTGCTGGTGGACAAGGATTTTGTCGCTGTCGACTATGCCAACCGAAATATCGCGCTCAACAAGATTGACAATGCCAGGGCAATCCTTAGTAACGGCTTCGATCAGCTGCCGGAAGATGCCCGATTCGATGTGATTGTGTCGAACATCCCGGCGAAGGTGGGCAAGGAGCTGCTGACGTTGTGGCTGCACGAAGGGCTTCGTCGCTTGCATCCCGGTGGACGTTTTTATGTCGTGACAATCAATGGTTTACGGCAATTCATGAAGCGAAATCTGACGGAGGTTTTCGGCGACTACAAAAAGCTGAAACAGGGGAAGACCTATACCGTCGCAGTTGCCATAAAGGGTGTTGACTGAACCGAAACTGAACCCCGCCGGGCAATATGACCGTTCTGGAACGGCGTCCTCAGGGTGGGGAAAAAGAGGTTGGGGAAAAAGAGGTTTGCAACTGGCATTTGGTTTTGATAAAAAGCCTTTATAAGTATTCGATCCGGGCGCGAATTCTGCGCTTGTGCCAAAGGTGTTCGATCCGGCGCATTCGACGTGTCGACCGGTATTTTTTTTCCTACCATACTCTTTGGAGAGTTGAGCAATGAAAATCTCGAAAATCGTATTGGCAATGGCGCTTGCGTTGTCCTCTACTGTCACCCTGGCTGCGGGCGATGCGGCAGCCGGCAAGGCCAAATATGCCATGTGTCAGGGCTGTCATGGCGCCAACGGCATCAGCCCGACCCCGGCTACCAATCCCAGTCTGGCGGGAAAGGATGCGGCATTCGTCAAGGAGCAGTTGATCGCGTTCAAGAGCGGCAAGCGTGACAATCCGACGATGAAAGCCATGACGGCTGGGCTGACTGACGCTGATATCGAAAATCTGGCAGCGTTTATCGCCACGCTCAAACCCTGAGCACAGTGTTGTAGCATGACGACAGAAAGCCCGCGTACCCCGCGGGCTTTTTTATGGGTCGGGTCAGCGGGTTAGATAGCGAGGTAGCGACCCGCCGCCGTCGAGACAACGATCACCATGCCGAGGGTCAGATTGGTCACTACCAGTTTGCGGATGGTGTTCAGCGCCTTGCCTGCTGCTGGCCACGACTGTGCGGCAACCTGCTTTTGCAGCTGGCGGTAGGGGGCGAAGAAGATATAGGCGTAGATGCCGGTCATGATCAGGCCCAGCGTCAGCATCAGGTGAACATGGACAGGCGCGCCCTTCATGCCGCCAAACCACTGAAACAGTAGAATGAAGCCGGTCACCAGCAGGGCGATGACGCTGATCCATACCCAGCGGAAAAAGTGTTGAAAAACAGTGGCGAACAGGGGGAGGCGCTGTGGTGGCTCAAGCGTCGCCAGTGCGGCAGGGCGCAGCGCCATGTGGGCAAAGAACATGCCGCCAATCCAGATGATGGCTGCGACCTGATGGATAGGCATGAGATAGTACATTGGACGTATTCCAGAAAAGTGCGTACGGCTTAGTGTAGCAAGGACCGGCCGGGGTTGTTGTGTAACTGAGGACTGATCGGTGTTTCGTGTCGGTTGTTGTTGCCTATACTCGGCTCGCTGCTGTGGGATTGTGTTCGCGTCAGCTGTGTCGCCCGTTGAATCCGTAACCGGAATGGTATCGTGTTGGGAATAATCAAGGCTCTGGTCTTTATCCTGCTTTGCGTGGTGTTGGCGCTTGCTGTCATGCGCCTGATCGACAGGGAGGAGGACATGCGGCCGCACGCATTCGCGTGGGCGGCTTTTACTGTGGTGGCGTTTGTCTCTCAGTCGTTCTACGTCATCATCCCGTTTCTGCTGTTGCTGAAGATCGTCTATCTGAAGAACGATGTGGAAAAGAACATAGCCGCCTATCTCGTTCTTTTTACTGCATTTCCCTACACTTATGTGTTTCCGCTGGTATCCGGCATCAACCTGCTCGACTTCCGTATGCAGGGTGCGATGGCCCTGATCTTCTTTTTGCCGTTGGTGTTCAAGATCCTGGTGGAAGAGGAGTTCAAGGTTCGCAAGATCGACTATGCCTTTGTCGCGATCATTCTCGTGTTTGCTGCGGGCAATTTCCGCCCCAGCTACGAATTCGAGTTCACGGTGCCGCAGGCGATTCGCGATACCTTCGCACTGTTTACCGATGTTTTCCTGCCCTATTTCGTCATCAGCCGGGGAATACGCAATTGGGACGCCTTTTACCGTGTCATGGTCGCGATGGTATTTGGCGGCTTTATCGTAACCTTTTTCAGTTACATGGAAGTGTTGCTGGAGTGGAAGCCGCATGTCGATATTGCTCTGGCGATGGGCATCTTGCCCCCGGGTGAGGCGTTCTATGAATGGCGTGGCGGGTTCCTGCGGGCGGCAGCAACATTGACAGGGCCGATCACGCTAGGCTTCTATCTGACGGCGCATCTGGCGATGTTTCTCGCCGTAGCGAAGATCAATCGCCTGTCATGGGTGATCAGGATCCTACTGGTGCTGTTGGTGCTGCCGGCGGTCTACTGGACCGGTTCGCGTGGTGCCCTGCTTGGCGTCATCGTACTGTTTCTTGCCTATGCCGTTTTTGGCATGCGCCCCCAGGTTCGGCGCATGCTGTTTATCCCATTGTTTCTCATTGGGCTGGTGTCGGTGTTCGCCTATGAATCATTCAAGCCACCAGCGGCAGAGAGTGTGTCGTTCAAACAGGTGGACACCCACGGCACATTTGAGTATCGCGCACTGCTTCTGAAAACCTCGTTGGAGGTGATTCCTGACCATCTCTGGTTTGGTACGGGGCTATACAAGGCAGACCCGCGTATGCAGGAGCTGGTACAGGGGATGGGCATTATCGACATGGTCAACGGTTATGTTCATCTGGCGATCGAATGGGGCTTGGTGGGGCTGCTGCTGTTCCTCTATATCCTGTTCCGGGGGTATTTCTATCTGGTGAGGAATATTTCCACCGATGATGACGACGATATCGATACACTCGAACTCGACGACGATGAGCCGTTACCCCGCTACAGCATGCCGAGAGCCTTTTCCCAGGGGTTGGCGGCCTTGCTGATTTCGCTGAGCTTGCAATTTGCATTCACCAGCTACCACAGCACCATCATTTTGTTGATATGGACGACGCTTGCACTGGCAAGAGCCGTGCGCAATATCACCTATGTGGAAGAGGTCGAGTTGGAAGAAAAGGATGCCGAAATGGCCAATAGTTATGCGTGATCTAGCCCGGATTTCTCACCAGCTCACTACTGTGACCGCCCAATGTGGCGCGCTGACTGGTGTTCACACCACCTTGAGCGACCTCGCTATCTGCTCCGGTGAGAAATCCGGGCTGGCCATGATATGGATGAATCCCGATGAGTAAGAATGGTTCAGTGCTCAGCAAAAGCCTACTGGTCATCCTATTCAATATATCCGGCATGGGTATCCGTTTTCTGTCGAACCTGGTGCTGGCTTGGTTGCTGGTGCCCGAGATGTTTGGTGTCGCAGCGATTATCACCACGGTGATCATCGGCATGATGATGCTGTCGGATGTCGGCATATATGACAGTGTGATTCGCAATGAAAAGGGGGAGCAAAAGGATTTCTGCTCGACCGCCTGGTACATGCAGATTGGGCGGGGTGTCGTACTCTATTTGATCATTCTGGTGATTGCGCCGCTACTGGCCGACTTCTATGAAGTGCCTGAACTGACCCCCTACCTCTATGTCGCCGGCCTAGCGCTGGTGCTGTTCAGTTTCAAGTCGATCTACATGTCAGTGCTGCAACGCCGCATGGATGTGCTGCCCGAACTGAAACTGGAATTTATCGCCCAGGTTGTAACGGCATCGGTCACGGTCGGAATAGCCTGGTTGACGGGAAGTATTTGGGCGCTGGTATTTTCTCATGTCGTCAATGGTGCAACGCTGGCGCTGGTGAGCCACTTTTTTACGCCACGCTCGTTTTATCGGTTTGCCTTCGTCAAGGACTACTTCTGGGAGATTGTCCATTTTGGCAAGTGGATCTACTTTGGCACGTTGGCAACTTTCATGATCGAGCATATCGACAAACTGATTCTTGGCAAGATAGGCAATCTGACCGAGTTGGGCGTCTACCAAATCGGTTTCACCTTCGCTGCCATTTTCTACAGCATTTCGGGAATATTGATGGGGCGTCTTGTCTACCCAGCGCTAGCCGAAGCGTCACGGGAGAGCGAAGTTAGTTTTCATAACATCATGACTGATCTGAAGAAAGTATTACTGCCGTTGATTGCTGCGATGCTGATTTTTTCGTGGTTGGCTGCACCCTACTTTTTTACCTATCTCTATCCAGAGGCCTACCACGATGCCGGCTGGATTTCGCAATACATGGTGATCATGATCTGGTTCATGGTGTTGAGTGATTTTCATAGTGCGGTTTTCATCGCTCACAATGAACCAAAGATTACCGCTATCGTATCGCTTAGCGTGGTTGCCGTCCGGGTGGTATTCAGTCTGGTTGGGTACACATTGTTCGAGCTGCCCGGTTTCATTATCGGCATGGCGGTTGGATCTGCAGTTGGTTATGTTACGTACAAGTATTTATTGAAAAAGCGTCAGAATTACAGCAACTACTATGAGTTGCTGCTATTTTTGGCTGCAATCTGTTTTATTGCATTGTTTGCCGTCGGGCGTGGCATGTTTGCTGAAACCGAAACCGCAGCGATTGTGTTTTCAGCGGCATCGGTGGCTGTTCTGGGGGCGGGGCTGCTCGTCTACTACAAGTTGGTGTTGAATCGTGACAGCCTTGCCTTCGCCTAAGCTGATGATCTTCCTTTTGCCTCGGAATCCCTTATTTATGTTCCTGAAGCCTATAGCCGTTTTTCTTTTTCTCCTGGTGTCATTGAGTGCCTGCTCGTCGGAAGCCGATATTGGGGAGCCGTATGACTTTTCCGCCGTATCCAAAGCATGGAAGCAGCGTGCGGACAAGATCGCAGCCAATAGTCAGTCGCCCATCGGAACCAACGTCAACAGTCCAGTGGACTGGACGACGAGTTATCCCTTTGTTGATATTTTCAGAGTGTCGCGCCCATTTTTTGCAGAGAATGGTGCCGAGGTCGAGTTCGACGAGAATGGTTGGGTGAGCCGTTTCAATGATCGTGGTTCCATCTCGAGTCCGATGTTCTGGGATATTCCGGTTCATATGATGCCGCGTGGTGACTATGTTGTTCGCTGGGATGGTGAGGGTGAAATGCAGTACGACTGTGCCAAGGTGAGAAGGCAGGAAAAGAGCCGCGCGGTGATTCATTTGGGTGGGAGTGGCTGCGGTCTTTATTTGAAGATCAAGTCATCAAATGACAAAAACCCGATTCGTAACATCCGTATCACGATGCCAGGCGGTATTTGCGAAGGTAATCCTTTCGAGCAGGTTGCCGGTGCGAATGATTGTGGTGGGCGCCAATATTTGTCATTCGAGGATCACGCCAAGGAAATTGTGTTCAATCCCGCATTTCTCAGTTTCCTCAAGGATTTCTCGGTATTGCGCTTTATGGATGCCGGTGATACCAACGGTTCTGAAATCGTCAGCTGGAACCAGCGGCCAACGCTGGATGAGCAAACCTGGCAGGATCGCGGGTTTCCGGTAGAAATTATCGTCAAACTTGGAAATATATTGCAGCGGGATATCTGGGTAACGCTGCCACACAAAGCGGATGATGATTTCGTGCGCCGCTATGCCGAGTATGTAAAGACCCATCTCGACCCAAATCTGAAAGTATTTATCGAATACTCGAATGAGGTGTGGAATGGCATGTTCGCGCAGAATCGTTATGCGCGCGAGCAGGGTGCAGCGAGAAAGCTTGACGACAATATCTATCATGCCGGTTGGCGCTACTACTCCGAACGCTCCGTCGAGATTTTCCGTATTTGGGAGCAGGTGTTTGGCGGTGCCGATCGGCTGGTGCGCGTCATGGGCAGTCAGGCCGCCGATCCGTGGATGAGTAATTTGCTGCTTTCTCACAAGGATGCCTGGAAGCATGTCGATGCGCTGGCCGTGGCGGCTTATTTCGGCATCAACATGGATCAGGAAGGTGCCCCTGAGCTGCGCAGTCTTTCGGTTCCCCAGTTATTCGACTTCGTGATCAAGGTTGAAATGCCACGTCTGCTGGTGGCGTTGAAAAAGAACCGGGAAGCCGCCGAAAAATACGCTATTCCACTGATCGCCTATGAGGGCGGTCAGCACCTTGTTGGTGTCGGCGAGGATGTCAACGACCCAAAAATCAAGGCGCTGTTCACTGACGCCAACCGTGATCCAGGCATGAAACAGCTGTACGCCGAGCTCTACCGTGGCTGGAAGCATATTGGTGGCACGCTGTTCGTCCACTATGCCGCACCGAGCCTCTATTCGAAATGGGGCAGTTGGGGTATCAAGGAATACCTCTACGAGCCACGCAGTGAAGCGCCAAAATATGATGCGACACTGGAGTTCATCGAGAAAAATCCGCGCTGGTGGTGACTCGCGTAAGCGCCAAAGAATCAGCACCTTCCCCTGCGCCACCACGCGCGCCAAACTTTCCCCTGTCTTCAAGTTCGACAGGAGAAAGCCATGTCTACAACAGTCAACCGCAAGAGCCGTGCCGAATACT
>JALSHZ010000088.1 GCA_026981985.1 Gammaproteobacteria bacterium
TAGCGAGTTGGAACCACCCGATCCCATCCCGAACTCGGAAGTGAAACGACTTAGCGCCGATGATAGTGTGGGGCCTCCCCATGCGAAAGTAGGTCACCGCCAGGCTTTTATACCGAGCCCCTGCAGGGTCATCCTTGCAGGGGCTTTTTTATTGGGCAAATGCAGGCAGACCTGCTTTTGCATGGCCATGCGACAGGTTCGCCGGGAGCGAACCTGCATGAGCGCAGCGAGCCCGAAGGGTAAGGCGCAGGGATGCGCCGCATCAAGTAGGTCACCGTCAGTAGGTCACCGTCAGGCTTTTATACCAAGCCCCTGCAGGTTAACTCTTGCAGGGGCTTTTTATTTGCTGGGCGGCATTAGCAAGAGAGGTGGGTATATCGAGACGGTTGCGAGCTTATCCCATCAAGAATTCAAGTAGTGCGTTTTGTGCATGGAGGCGATTTTCTGCCTCGTCCCAGACAACACTTTGTGGGCCTTCGAGTACTTCAGTGGTGACTTCTTCTTCACGGTGAGCTGGTAAGCAATGCATGAACAGTGCATTTGGATCTGCCTGAGCCATGACTTTTGCATTGACTTGGTAGTCGGCAAAATCGCTCTCTCGACGTTTCTGTTCTTCTTCCTGACCCATACTGGCCCAGACATCAGTGACAATCAGGTCGGCATCTTTCGCTGCTTCCATTGGGTTGTGGATGATGGCGGCCCGATCCCCTGCATTGGCTAGAATGTCTGCATCTGGTTCATATCCTTTGGGGCAGGCGATCGCCAGGGAGAAGCCGTAGCGGATGGCGGCATTGATGTAGGAGTGGCACATATTGTTGCCATCGCCGATCCAAGTGACTTTTTTTCCTGCAATATTTCCTCGGTGCTCGAAATAGGTCTGCATGTCGGCAAGTAGCTGACAGGGGTGGAGCTTATCCGTTAGTCCATTGATGACAGGTTTTTTCGAGTATTGCGCAAAGGTTTCAACCAGCGCGTGATCAAATGTGCGGATCATAACGCCATCAACCATCCGGGAAATGACGCGTGCAGCGTCGGGCACCGGCTCGCCGCGACCGAGTTGAGTGTCGCGGGGTGACAGGAAGATGGCATGGCCGCCAAGCTGAGACATCCCGACTTCAAACGAGACGCGGGTTCTCGTCGATGATTTGTCGAATATCATGGCGAGATTTTTTCCGGATAAGGTGCAGGCCTGCTTGCCTTCATCGCGTAACGCCTTTAATTCTATCCCGCGCAGAATCAGGTTGTGTAGTTCATCAGAGTTAAGGTCAAGCAGAGAAAGGAAATGTCTCACGGTCATGGTTTTGTCCGGAATCAAAGTGTTTCGATTAAAGTGGTGACCTTGCGGGCGATGTCGTTTGCCTGAGATTGGTCAATGATCAATGGTGGTAGCAGGCGAATCACGCTATCGGCAGTCACATTGATCAGGATGCGCTCATTGTCGAGGCCTTTCTTGACGAGTTCGGTGCATTGGCGGTCGAGTTCGATGGCAAGCATGAGGCCTTTCCCGCGAATTTCCTTGACGACTGGGTTGCCAGCAAGATTCTCGGTGAGCGTGTTGACGAGAAGGGTGCCGATCTGTTGTGCATTGCTGCATAGCGACTCGGTGTCGATGGTGTCGAGTACGGCCAGTGCAGCAGCGCAGGCGAGAGGGTTTCCGCCAAAAGTCGATCCGTGTTTTCCTGCGGTCAGAATAGTTGCTGCTTCTCCATGGGCGATGCATGCGCCAATGGGCATGCCACCACCGAGACCTTTGGCCAGGGTCAAGACATCAGGTGTGATGTCATGGTGCTGATAGGCAAACCATTTTCCGGTTCGCCCGACACCGGTCTGCACTTCATCGAGCATCAGCAGCCAGTTGTGGCTTTTGCATAACTGCGAAACGGCTTGCAGATAACTGCTATCAGGGATGCGGATGCCGCCTTCGCCCTGAATGGGTTCGATTAGTACCGCGACAATATCATCATATTTTTTTGCAGCGCTTTCGATTGCCGAAATATTATTAAAGGGTACGCGTATAAAGCCATCGACGAGAGGCTCGAAACCCTGCTGGATCTTTGGATTCCCTGTTGCGGATAGTGTTGCAAGCGTGCGGCCGTGAAATGAGCCGTCGGCAACGATGATTTTTGGTGACTCGTGGCCATGTTGGTGCCCATAGAGGCGGGCAAGCTTGATTGCAGCCTCGTTTGCCTCTGCGCCTGAGTTGCAGAAAAACACGTTGTCCATGCCGGCCAATTCCGTTAACCGCGCAGCAAGGCGTTCCTGTTCCTCGATTCGATAGAGGTTAGAAACATGCATAAGTCGTGCTGCTTGGTCGGCAATGGTTTTGCTTAGCACCGGATGTGAATGCCCAAGGCTGTTGACGGCGATGCCTGACAGCGCGTCGAGGTAACGCGTACCATCAGCGGTATAGAGATAAACGCCCCCACCATGGGTGAAGCTGATCGGCAGGCGGGCATAGGTTGGCATCACGGGGCTGAACATGAAAAATACGGCTCCAATGGCGGCGTTCAAAGCGACCGACGTGTATTTACAGTGTCAGGTTTGTTCGGAAGCGAACGTCTGTCGGGCTGGGTGGGGTTATGAAAACAAAAAACGGCAGTCATCAGAACTGCCGGATCAAACGAGTAAGATACCGTAAAATACGAACATTGGAAAGTGCTACACTTCTCATCATGAAACAACCGGATGCCATTGAATTAAGTCTTTTTGCCCAGCGGGTCAACGCCGTTTGTGACGAGATGGGAGCGCAGCTGCGGCACGCCGCTTTTTCTCCAAACATCCGTGACCGGCTTGACTACTCTTGTGCGCTATTTGATGCCGAAGGTGCGTTAATCGCGCAGGCAGCGCATATCCCAGTGCATCTTGGCAGCATGGCATACGCCATGAAAAGCGTTGTTGCCTTGTTCGAGTGGGCAAGTGGAGATCAGGTGATTTTCAATGACCCTTATCTCGGTGGCACGCACCTGCCGGATGTCACGCTTGTCGCGCCAGTCTTTATTGGTGGTCAACTGGCCGCGTTTGTAGCGAACAGAGCGCACTATGCCGACATTGGTTCGATCGCGCCTGGTTCGATGCCATTGACCAGTGTTCTCGAAGAAGAGGGCGTATTACTTCGGCCGCAGAAGCTCGTGGTTGCAGGTGAATTGGATCATGAGGTCATGCAAGTTATCGTTAGCGCGACCCGCAGTCCGGCTGACACGCTCGGTGATATCAATGCCCAGATGGGTTGCAATATTCGCGGCATAGCCCGGTCAGAGGCCTTGATAGTATCGATGGGGCTGGAGGGATTCAATACTGCCGTTGGCACACTCAATGAGTACGCAGAAATATTGTCGCTGAAAATGGTCAAGCAGCTCCCTGCTGGTTGCTACACCGCCAGCGACTATATGGAGGATGACGGGCAAGGCAATTCCAACATCCCGATCCAGGCGACGATGACAGTCGATACAGATTGTGTCGAGATTGATTTTACCGGTACGGCCGATCAGGTGGGGGGTAATATCAATTGTCCATTTTCTGTGACGGTTGCGGCGGTCTGGTATGTGCTTCGTAGCCTGATGCCGCGACAGACCCCTGCCTGCGCAGGGTGTTTTCGTCCAATTCGTATTCAGGCGCCAGCAGGATCATTGGTCAATGCCACATTTCCGGCTGCCGTTGCCGCCGGCAATGTCGAAACCAGCAGCCGCATCGTTGATGTGATGATGCGGTTGCTGTCACAGCTGATTCCCGAGAGGATTCCAGCGCTCAGCCAGGGGACGATGAATAATTTTGCGTTTGGCGCTGATGTCGGCGAGCAAGCATGGGGTTACTATGAAACCATCGGTGGGGGTATGGGGGCGGGCCCGGGCACCGACGGGCTCTCGGCTGTGCAATCGCATATGACCAACACAAGAAACACGCCCGTTGAAGTCCTGGAAATGCGCTATCCCATACGGATTGGCCGGTATGAAATCCGTACTGACTCCGGTGGCCGGGGAAAGCGCCGGGGAGGTGATGGTATTGTCCGCGAATTCGTGTTCACTCGGCCGGCAGTGTGTACGCTGTTGACTGAGCGTCGTCGTCTTGGCACCGCCGGCGTTCAGGGCGGAAGCGATGGGATGTCCGGGCGTAACTGGTTGGACAACCGTCAACTGGCGGCAAAGTGTAGTTTTCATGTGCAAGCGGGAGAGCGCGTCATTATCGAGACGCCCGGTGGGGGAGGTTGGGGAAGCGTCATATGAGCCCGCTAATCGTCACCATTCTGATCGCCCTGATTGCCTGGTTCTGGTCGAACAATATGCGGGCGCGCGAAAAGGCGCTGGCATTGAGTGCAAAGGCTTGTCAAACAACTGGTTTGCAATTGCTTGATCAGACAGTGGCGTTGAGCCGTATTGGTGTTGGGCGAGAAGCGAATGGCCGACTTAGTCTGCAACGTGTTTATAACTTTGAGTTCACGCGTGATGGCCAGCATCGACGCCAAGGCAAGGTTGCAATGCAGGGTCTTACCGTCAAAGCGATTCATCTCGATCATCCAGATGGGCCGATCATTATGCAGCCCGATCAGTTGACCTGAACAAAAAAGGGCCGGCTCGAAAGCCGGCCCCACAGCTTGCACTAGCTGCATCGCCTTCACCTGATACCGGAGAGGAGGTGTAGGTGGTATCAGGGTCAGATTGGGTTTATCGCCCTATCAGTTCATACTCCAGAGCGACGATCTAGCATCGCCCTTAGATATAGAACTTGTCGATAAAGGCTGTTATTCCGATGAATGCTGCAGCGCCCAGCAATACCTTGGAGGGGCAGCGTACTATCGAAATCTTCTTGAAAAACATCAGGCTACCAAGCAAGCCATAGATGATGGTTAGCGTGAACAGGCCTGTTGATGCCTTCGGGTTTAGGGCGCCTGACATGCTGAGTCCGATCAAGCCCATGATTCCCGCGAGGTAGATCGCAAGGAACGCCTTGTTGGGAACCCAGCATTCGCGCGGCTCAATGGCCAGCGTGTTGGCTGGCCCGTCTATGTTGTGAGTGTCTTTCATCATAGGGATACCGAAAAATTGTTACGGTTGTTAAGTAATGACCCTAGTATAGCATGTATGAATACTGCCACAGTAAACTCATGTGGAATGTGACTTATTTAACGTAGTGTTGCTTTTATGAAACAAAGTGCGACATTTCTATCGCATTTTCGAGGTGCGTTATGGCGGCGTTCGCTGCGAGATTACCCCTGGTGGCTTCGCCCAATCATCTGGAGTGTCCGATGTCTTTGCGCGCTTGGCCGGGATCTGCTCTCTGGTGAGATTGGGCTGCGATCGATGAGCCTCGTCTATACCACGCTGCTCTCGTTGGTGCCGTTGTTGGCCTTCAGTTTTTCCCTGCTCAAGGGCTTTGGTGTGCACAATCAGGTTGAGCCATTGCTGTTGAACCTGTTGGAACCACTGGGGGAAGGTGGTGTTCGGGTAACAGCTCAGATCATGGCGTTTGTCAGCAATATCAAGGTGGGTGTGCTTGGCTCCGTTGGCCTCGGTGTGCTGTTGTATACCGTCAGCTCGCTGATTCACAAGATGATCAAGGCAATCGACTTCACCTGGAACGGTCGTGGCGAGCGCAGTTTCCTGCATCGACTCGGTATTTACCTGCTGATGATCATGCTTGGCCCGCTGGTCCTGTTCTCGTTGGCGGGTGCAGTTTCCAGTGCAGTCGAAGTAGCATGGGTACAGAAACTCCTGGAGGTGCATCTGTTAGGAGGTGTCTATGCCTTGCTGATCAAGTGGACGCCCCTGCTGCTGGTGGTTCTCATGCTGTCACTGATCTATTGGATCTTGCCGGGCAAGCGTGTGCACTGGTATACGGCCCTCGCGGGGGGCATTCTGGCAGCGCTGCTGTGGAAGTTGCTCGGTTGGGTTTTTGCAACAGTGATTGTCGGTTCGGCCAAATACACTGCCATTTATTCGGCGTTTGCTTCGGCGCTGCTGTTCATGATCTGGCTACACTTGAGCTGGCTGGTGCTGCTGCTTGGCTCGCGGTTTGTCTACTATCTGGAGCACCCTTGGAACATGCGTCCCGGTTCCGAGAGGGATGCGGTGTCACCGCGACGTATGCTCGATGTATTGTACCGCGTTGTTGCCGGGTTTTATCAGCACAGCGGTGGTATCAGCACATTGGAACTGATGCGCCAGACGGGCATTGGTGAAGAACAGCTTGATCTACTGATTGAACCCCTCCTGGCACATGGCATTGTGTTGAAAACGGGAGACTCCCTGCCGAATCTTCTACCGGCTCGTGCGCCTGACAATATTCTGCTAGCGGATGTCATCGTGCTTACACATGACTGGCCAACAGCTGATGCCAGTGAGGGCGGACGGGCGCATCCTACCGTGATCGCGCTGTTGGCAAGGCTGGAACAGTTGGTTCGAGATGGTGTACCAGCGGAGACCCTGGGTGATTGGGTGCGGCAGTCGGAATAATGCTGTCACTAATCCATGATAGTGAAAAAATCGATAGTCTAAATGGACTTATCGAGCTATATTCAGGTATCACTGTAGGTAAGCCTGATGCATGATTCATGCCGGGAGTGAGTCCCCGCACTCGCAGATACGAGATGTCAACGACCGACCATGACAAGCCGGAGAAACATTCGCTCACCCGCACGGGAGAGCGGGAAGATGCCACGCTGCTGTATGATGCTGCAACGCTTGTCGCATTGCAGAAGGTGGCAGACTATCTGGAGCGGAATCTGGATGTCTTTCATGATGCCCGTCGGGTACCCGTCGTCTCCATTCCCATCCATGAATACGGGGTTGTCGAGGCGTTGCGCCCCGAAGCTTATGTGCTTGGGCATGAAGTCAGGGGATCGCATATCGAGTTGCGGCTTTCGTACCGCTATCGTCGTGCCAGCAACGCCCGCTTCACCATCCCCCGGCCCATGGTTTCAGAGAGTGAATTGCTGCGGCAACTGCGCCTGGATGGCCTGACGCTGGTCAGTTCTCGAGTTCGTGGTAGTGCCGAAAATGGTAAGGAGCTTACCTTCGAGATCAAGAGCGAGGTGCCGGCGCACATCGCCTTCGAGGCGGATGGCGACAATGGTGTGCTACGGCTCGAACTCATGAACGTGGGGGCATTGGGGAAAGAGTGCTACCTGGTCAAGCCTGAGCAGGTAGATGCTGAGTTTCTCAATCAGCTGGGTCGATTCGTCATGCATCGCCACAATGCTTTCCTGCAGGAGTCGATGCTCGTAGCCCAGGGGTATCCGCTCAGTACCGAGGCGGCTGAAGCTGAGACTGATGACTCGCCTGATACCGTTTCACTTACCCCTGCTGCGGAAGTGATCGATTTTGATCCGATCACCCTTACCGGGAAAAAGGAGATCGTGCTGTCTTATCGCGACATGGCATTGTGTTTTGATCGGCATCGCAGCGAATGCCTTTTTGGCCGTAAGTTTCCTGCCGATATTCAAGTCCGTTCCCGGTATGTTTCCCGGGCGCATGCGACGCTCCGGTTTGTAAAGAACCAGTTCATCTTCGAGGACCACAGCGCCAATGGTACGTTCATCCGCATCGAGGGCAAGGGCGTCAAATTCCTGCAGCACGAATCGATGCGCTTGCGTGGCAGGGGGGTGATCAGTCTGGGGGTATCGATGACTTCCGAAAAGCGTGATTTGATCTACTTTGAAGTGACGTAACCGTCAAAACAGCTTGTCGAAGATTTTGAATCCTGCCACATAGGTGCCGATTGCGGAACCCAGCGTGCAGAAAAAGAATACCAGCAACACTTTTGACACCCGGTTGTGCCACCAGCCGCGCCAATCACTGGTCTCCTTGCGCAGGCTTTGAAAGTCCTCCACCGTCGGCTTGCGAAAGAACATTTCGATGGCTGCGGTCACCATCCCGGCGCCTATCGTCGGGTTGAGCGAGGTAATGGGGGCGGCAATGAAGGCACCGATGATGGTCAGTGGATGTGCCAGTGCCGCTAGGGCACCGATTGCTGCCAGGGTGCCGTTGATCAGCACCCAGTCGGATACCAAGTCCCAGCCCAGCTCACTGCTGCGGGCAAACCCGGCGATGAAACCGCCGATGATAATCGCCACGATGACCCAAGGAATCCATTTCCAGAGCTTTGATCCTTCCGGGATCTGGCTGAGTTCGCGAATGTCTTCTGCCACCTCGGTGACCGGAGTATCGCGCTCCACCAGCTGCTTGAGATAGCGCTCGATCCCTTTGAGGTGTCCTGCACCAACGATCGCCAGCAGATGTTTCGGTTTCTCGACCTTCACCGCGGCATAGATCTCGTCGGCCATATAGCGGTCGCGTTCGTCGATCAGCGGACCATAGATCTCGCTGGAGGTTTCGGCGAATTCCTGGAACGTGGTTTCCAGCATATCGCCTTCCTTCAGTTTCTCGATGTCGGCTTCTTCGATCTTCTCCTTGCTGACGACGCTGGCCAGCAGCCCGGAAAAGATGCTGAAGCGCTGCCACCACGGTACCGAGCGATAGACACGCTTGAGCGTGACGCCAATATCGCGATCGATCTTGAACAGCGGCAGATCCTTTTCTTCTGCCTTCTCCATTGCCATGCGCATTTCCGCGCCTGGCTCGATGCCGAACTGATCTGCCAGTCGTTGCTGGAATGCGGACAGGGCCAGACTGGCCATCACCATTGGTGCCTTGCCAGCCCGGATGACCTTGAACAGATCCATTTTCGCCAGCGCGTCGGGGTCACGGATATTGTTGTAGCGCCCTTCGCAGAGTTCGATGGCGACGGCGTCAAATTCCCCCGACTCGATCATCCTGTCGACCGTGTTGGCGCTATGGCGGGAGACGTGTGCGGTGCCCAATAGCGTGATCCGCGAGTCACCGATCTCCAGTTCAACGATGGGCTCGTCCGAGTGTGTTGTATCCATGAAGTAGTTGCCTGCCGGGAGAAGGGGGGAAGGTTACCAGTTTAGATCGTCAGGAACCTTGAACTCGGCATACGCTTCGTCGATGGTTTCCTCGACTTCGGTCGGGTTGATGATCAACTTTTCCGGATCGAGTTCGTGGATCTTCGCGGCGACGTCGGTAGAAATCAGGCAGCGCCGGCCATCCTGGAAGGTAATCCGCAGCTGACCTTCCAGCAGTTGTTTGCGCTGCTCGGAGGTGACATAGATATTCTTGATATTGGTGCCCACCATGAACTGGAAGGGCAGCTCAGCGTCGTCGACATTCAGACAGTTGTCCAGCGTGAGCTGGCGGATTTTCGCCCGATTGGCCTTGCGCTGGGCCTTGAGACGCTTCTTGCGCGCGGCCTCTTCGCGTTCTGCCTGTTGCCGCGCGGCATAGGCTCTGGCCAGATCGCTGCTCTGGTTGCCCGGTTTTCGAGCGCCTTTCTGGCGTTGCCGGCTGGCGGAACCACCTGCGCCTTTGCCCTGCTTGCGTGGTGGTTTTCGCTTTGGCGATGTTGCTCGGGTCAGCTGTTCCTCGGTGGCCAGCCCTGCCTTGAGCAGTTGTTCCTGCAATGCATTCTTCATGTGTTTTTAGCTTACCCGTTGATCATGTTGTCAGTAGCGACCAGTATCATGCATCGGTCAAGTCGTCGCTGCTGCCGTACAGCTTTTGATACAGACCCCGACGCTGGATCAGCTCATCGTGCCTGCCCTGCTCGATGATGCCCCCGTTATCGAACACATACACCTTGTCGGCCTGCTTCACCGCGCTCAGGCGGTGCGCAATGATAAGTGTTGTCCGTGCTTTTAGGAAGCCGCGCAGTGCCTTGTGTAATCGTGCTTCCGTCTCGGTATCCAGTGATGAGGTGGCCTCGTCCAGAATCACGACCCGGGGATCGGACAGCACCATCCGGGCGATGGCCAGCCGCTGGCGTTGTCCACCCGACAGCCGAATGCCCTGGTTGCCGATCATGGTGTCGAGCCGTTCAGGCAGTTGCTCGACGGTTTCTTTCAGCTGGGCAACTTCCAGTGCCTGCCAGAGTGCATCATCCGGCTGGTTGCGTCCCAGGGTCAGGTTGAAGCGCACTGTCTCGTTGAACATCGCCGGGTATTGCAGCACCGTGGCTACATTGTCGCGAATCAGGTCGAGACCGATCTGGTCGTGCGGCACGTTGTCGAAATAGACTTTGCCCGATAGCGGTGGGTACAGACCAATGATGACCTGCACCAGCGTGGACTTGCCGCCGCCACTGGCACCCACCAGGGCTACCTTTTCGCCAGCCGCGATGTCGAGATTGAGGTGGTTCAGGATCAACGGGCCGTCGCCATACCTGAAAGAGAGATCGCGAATGCTGATCGCTACTGTCGTTTTGCCGGCGAAAGGATTGTGCAATGTCGGATATTCCGGTTCCGTGTTCAGTCCCATCAGGCGGTTCAGCCGGCCCAGGGCCGCCTTGGCGCTGAACCAGGCGTATTGCACGCCGAGCAATTCCTGCACGGGCGTCATCATGAACCAGAGATAACCGAATACCGCCATCATCTTGCCGATCGTCAGCCCCGAGAACACCACCATCAGCATTGAAACGGCGCGAAACACTTCGAAACCGACCAGAAAGATGAAGAACGAAAACCGCGCTGCGGCATCGCTGCGCCAAGCGTAGCTGGCTGCGTGTTCCTTGACGGCCAGTGCCTGCCTGTCGACGCGTTTGAGAAAGAACCCGGCGCGGTTGCTGGCGCGGATCTGCTGGATCGCGTCGAGGGTTTCCTTCAACGCTTCCTGAAAGGCCGCAAAGGCCGAATTCTCGCGTGCCTTCAGTTCCTTGACCTTTTTGCCCATGCGCACGGTGAAATAGACGACGATGGGATTCAGCAGCAGGATGAAGATTGCCAGCGGCCAGTGCATCCAGAACAGCACACCGGCAACACCGATCAGTGTCAGCGCAGCGACGATGACCTTGCTGATGGTAACGCCGATAAAGTCATCGATGACGCCCACATCAGTCACCAGATGGGAAGTCACTGTGCCCGCGCCAACAGTTTCATATTCTGCCATCGACAGTCGGTTCAAGCGCTCCAGCATCTGGTGGCGCATGTGATAGGTTACGTCTTTTGCAATCAAGGTGAACTGGCGGCTCTGGATCACGCCAAACAGTAACGTACCGAAGCGTAGCAGCAGCGTGAACAGCAACACCACCCCGATGCTCAGCACTGGGCCGTGCCACGCTGGCGGGAAGATATCGTTGATTGTGGCCACGATCACGCCTGGCTTGCCAAGCAGCACCTCATCCACCATCAGCGGCATCAGCAGCGGTATGGGCACCGATAGCACCGCAGCGATAATGGCAATGATATTGGCGAAGATCAGCTTGCGCTTGTGCTGCAACACCAATGCGCGAAGCGACTCGCGGGTGAAAAACTCACTCGTTGGCGGCATCGCTGTCCTGAGTGGATTGCGTGGGGAGGGCGGCTGTGGTGGCGGGGTGTCGCGCAATGTCGACGACATTGCCGGCGGCATCGACATGACATTCGATGCTGTGTCGAACCTCACCCTTGCCTTGTTCCAGTTCACCGATGATCAGTGCGTCGACAACAAAGCCATTACGCGTCTTGCTGGCGCGCCCGTATCTGATGATTCTGGCGAAATCAGCGTTCGGGCTGCCGGCAATGGCGGCTTCGCGGCAGGCCCTGATGGCTTGCATTGCCTGGGGTTTGATGATCGACAGAAAAGCGTCATTTACCGCAGGCACCTCTTCTTTGAGGATGAACAGCCCGAAGCCGGCAATGATCAGCAGCGGTATCACACGACTGCTGCGCCCGCGTTTGCGCCGGTAGCCTGGTTGTTGTTCGGGGAAATCAGGGTCTTCCTCCCCACCTGCGTGGACCGGGGTGTTGTCGGTATGGGGAAAGTGGGGGCGGCGTGGTGGTTTCATTGCGTGTGCTCTCTTTGGTGCTGCTCAGCGATTATACGCGTATACGCGCAGCCCCGTGGCTTTGCTGATGCTTCGCCGCATGGTCAAATTCTCCTATTGACTGAATGATGCGGTAGAATCCGCGGCTTTCGGGAAGCTCAGGGCCAGAACTATCGCAACTTCAAGCTATGAAACCCGTCTGCGCATGCTCCGTGAAGCAGGTGCCCCACGATTGCTGCGGGGTAGCAGAATCGGCATCGAAAAGGAGAGCTTGCGGGTCAGCAGCGATGGTGTCATCGCGCAAACACCTCACCCGCAGGCACTCGGTGCCACACTGACACATCCGAACGTCACCACCGACTACGCTGAGCCGCTGACAGAGTTTATTACCCGACCGCATCGCAGCATTCCGGATGTCATGCACGAACTCGATGAGCTGCATCGCTGGGTCTACAGCCACCTGCGTGATGAGATCTTTTGGGCTACTAGTATGCCCTGCATTCTGCGGGGTGAGGAAAGTATCCGCATCGCCGACTATGGGCCGTCGAATCTCGGCATGATGAAAACGGTGTATCGGCGTGGCCTGGGCTACCGCTATGGCAAGATGATGCAGGTCATCGCCGGGGTGCATTTCAACTACTCTTTTTCCGATGATCTGTGGCAAGTGTTGTATGAGATGGAGGGCGCAACGGGAAGCCTGCAGGATTATCGCTCCGCCAACTACATGGCGATGCTGCGTAACCTGAAATGCTTCGGCTGGCTCGTACCGTACCTGTTTGGTGCCTCCCCGGCCGTCTGCGAGTCGTTTCTTGAAGGCAACCCGACAACACTGGAATATCTTGGTCATGGGACTTATTTCGAGTCTTTCGCGACCTCGCTACGGTTGGGTGATATTGGCTACCAGAACAAGCGTGAGGAGGAAACAGGCGTCGATATCGATTTCCAGACGCTGTCGAACTATATCGCCACGCTGGAACAAGCCATCGAAACCAGCTGCCCCATCTATGAAAGTATCGGTATCGAGGAAAATGGTTACTACAAGCAGCTCAATACCAAACTGCTGCAGATAGAAAACGAATATTATTGTTCGGTCAGGCCAAAGGTCATTCTCGATGGGCTGGAAAAGCCCGTGCGGGCGCTACAGCGACGGGGTATCGAGTATATCGAACTGCGCTCGGTCGATCTCAATGTGTTCGATCCTTTGGGCGTCAATGAGCAGCAGCTATATTTTCTTGAAGCATTGATGATTTACGCGCTGCTGCAACCCAGCCCGATAATGACAAAAGATGTCGCTGCGCTAGTGGAAAACAACTTACAGCTGGTGGCACATAGTGGCCGTGATCCACAGCTGACGCTAACCCGCAAGGATGGCAAGGTCGGCCTGCGTGACTGGGCCAACCGCATCCTCTATGACATGCAGGAGATCTGTAGCTGGCTCGATGAGAACAGCCCTACCGGGCGTTGTTACTCCCTGGCACTCAAGCAACAACAGGATAAAGTTGCCGGTCTTGTTGAAATTCCCTCTACACGCATGCTCGATATCATGCGCGCCAACAAGGAAAGTTTCTTCGAGTTTGCGATGCGTCAGTCGCAAATGGTTGCCCAGCATTTTCGTGATCGGCCGCTGACCGAGGAAAAACAGCGGCACTTCGATGCATTGGCTGAACAGTCAAGGGCACAATATGAAAGCATCAACGCCGAACCACAGAAACCCTTCGATGTATTTTTGCAAGAATACTTTTCCCAGTGACCACCGCTGTTAGCGCAAGTCCCGGATGCAAAAGAACATGCGAGTCAATAAACTGCAAAAATTCCGGAAAAAGCCTGCTGCAACGATCAGGGCGATCAGGCTGAAGCTGGACATGCCGGGATTTCACTACCGCAAATGGGGTGGCGAGCAATTCGCCAAGCCAGGTGACTGGCTCATAGACAACAGTGGTGATGTCTATACGGTTGATGCGGACTCCTTTGATCGGACTTATCAAGAGGTTTCTCCCGGCGTTTATTTCAAGAGTGCAGTTGTCTATGCGATCCAGGCAGAAAACGACGGTGTGATCACGACGCGGGAAGGCACAACGCATTATCGTGCCGGGGACTACCTTGTGTTCAACGATGCACAGGGGGAAGATGGTTATGCCGTTGGCCGGGAGCAATTCGAGCGGATGTACGAGCCCGCCGCATGATAATCATTTCGTCGATCGAGTGAGTCAAACAGGACCAACAGACAATGACGGATAACATCTGGGAACAGCGCTATCAGGTGGGGCAGACCGGTTGGGATCGGGGTGCCTTCAGCCCGGCGCTGCGCCGGTGGCTCGACGAGGGTGTGCTTCGGCCTGGCGAGATTATCGTGCCGGGTTGTGGGCATGGGCATGAGGTGGTAGAGCTGGCCCGGCGTGGTTTTGCGGTGACCGCGCTCGACATTGCGCCTTCACCGGTCGCTGCACTCAAACAGGCGCTGCAACAGACCGATCTGAAGGCAGAAGTGTTGCAGGCTGATGTGCTGCAATGGCAACCGGCGCAACCCGTCGACACGATCTATGAGCAGACTTGCCTGTGTGCGCTCGACCCTGCGTTGTGGGTTGCTTACGAGCAGCAATTGCATCGTTGGCTGAAGCCCGCTGGGAAACTATTTGCGCTGTTCATGCAGACTGGACGCGAGGGTGGCCCACCGCATCATTGCGACATGGCGCAAATGCGCGCCTTGTTTTCCGGGCAGCGTTGGCGCTGGTTGACGCAGCAAGCATCTGAAGTCCCTCATCCTTCTGGCATCTTCGAGTTAGCGAATGTGCTGGAGAAAAGGCTGTAACCGCGCATTTATGGTAACAATCCCGTTTTGCGACCCAATCCGCAATTACCTGCTTGAAAATAGCCCACGTCAAAGTACATTAGTCAGTTCTAATTTTCTTCGGGGTCAGCGCTATCATGCGAGCTATTCTTGTTGTTTCTGCACTGTCCATGTGGCTATTGGGTGGCACGGTGAGCGCCGCTGATGTCTCGCGGGCTGAAGTCGCGGCCGACTGCCGCGCCGAAGGCAAGGCCATGGGGGTTCCCGAGAGTGGCTTGAACGACTACGTCAAGGACTGCATCGAAGAATTTCTGGGATCGGAAATGGTCAACAACCAGAGTAGCGGCAGGAAAAAATAACAGCATCGCTATGATTTCGTGACATTCGCCTGTGGCGTGAGGCACCATCTGGCGTTCTGCCGGATTTGTAACTGCTCAGCTTACCCCCTTATTTGCGCCAACTCTGCGTTGGAAGTGCTCATTTACACTTGTAAACTGCGCGCTTCCGCCTTGATTTGACGCAAAACGGGGGCAATCTGAGCAGTTACGGGACTGTGCTGA
>JALSHZ010000089.1 GCA_026981985.1 Gammaproteobacteria bacterium
GCTTCGGCGTCGTCATAGTTGAGTTCGAACAAGGGGACTTTCCACATGAGGATTCCGTGGGTGACTCGATACCGGTTGATAAAGGGGCTTTAGGCACGCTACCGCCCTGCCGTGTCGTTACAGCATGGGGGTTTTGGTTAATTCTCGCCCTTATTCCTGATCCCTCGGGGAGGCCGGTAGGTGGGCGTTGCTGGCTCAAATGTTGCCCGGCGTTAGCCTGAATCAACCAGCGGGTGCATGGTAGCGCAACTGCTGACGGGCCAGGGTGACTAACTACACATTTTTCAGCTTGAACGGGTGGTTTTTTCGGGTGGCTGGTAGTGGATCACGTTGGGTATTTTTTTGGGGGGCTGCTGGGGTTGGGCAAAGAAACGATAGTGACGTGCCCAACAACCACGGGCCGGTACAACACCAAGGCCTTTGTTGGGCACGCTGCGTTTTGCCCAACCTACCGATTGCCAAACCCGTAGGGTGAGCGCCGATCAGGTGCTCACCAAAAATCCGGCAATGGTGGGCACGCTGCGCGCGCTCCCCCTACCGGAAAAGCGTCCGACAGGATGTTGGTCAAATCCATGAACTCAATAATGAACTCCGAAACTTGAGTACTTGAGCCGCTTCTCCAGCTGCGGCTCATGTTCCCGATTTGGCGCGCTTTCACTTGCCCATCACATGCTCTACTATCAGGTATTTCAGACACTTGGCACAACCATGCAGAAAATCATCCACCATGGAGCGGTTCACGGGGTAACAGGCTCGTGCCACGAATTGAATGTCGGCAACAAAGCAGGGTTGCTGGTCGATTGCGGGCTGTTCCAGGGTGCAGAGGTGTCGGGTGGCCGCGCTGGTGCCGAAAGGTTACAGATTGAGTTTCCAATCGACCATTTGCAGGCGTTGGTATTGACGCATGTTCATATCGACCATTGCGGTCGAATTCCCTATTTACTGGCGGCAGGTTTCGACGGTCCGATCATCTGTTCAGAGCCATCGGCCAAGCTCTTGCCGTTGGTGATGGAGGATGCGATCCGCATGGGCATCACACACGACCGCCACCTTGCCGAACGGCTACTGTCGCGTATTGAGGGGCGGATCGTGGCGATACGCTACGGGCACTGGCATCAGCTCCCCCCGCGATCTGGGGTTGCTCTGAAGGTGAAATTGAAACCTGCAGGGCATATCCTCGGATCGGCCTACGTCGAGGTGGTAACGCGCTACCGCGGCCAGCGCCACAAGACGGTTTTTTCCGGCGATCTGGGCGCACCATGGTCGCCACTACTGAGCGCACCCAGGTCGCCCTACAGCGCCGATACGGTGGTACTCGAAAGCACCTACGGCGATCGTCTGCATCAGGGCCGACGGGAGCGGCGGGCGGCGTTGAAGCAGGTTATCGAAAAAGCGTTGCGCGACCGCGGTGTGGTGCTGATTCCGGCCTTCAGCATCGGTCGGACACAGGCACTGCTGTACGAGCTGGAGTCGCTGATTCATCAGAACCGCAACAAGCCTTTGCGCGAGGGCATGCGCTGGGATGATCTGGAGGTGATTCTGGACTCCCCGCTGGCCGGACGGCTGACCGGTCTGTACCGGGAGCTGGCGCAGCATTGGGACAAGGAAGCACAACGACGTCTGCGCGGGCACCGTAAACCATTGGCATTCGAACAATTGCTGGTCATCGACGATCATGATGACCATATGAACGCCGTGCGCTATCTCAGCACGACCGCGCGCCCCTCCATCGTGATCGCAGCAAGCGGCATGTGTACCGGCGGGCGCGTCGTCAACTACCTGAAAGCGCTACTGGGCGATCCCCGGCATGATGTGGTCTTCGTAGGCTATCAAGCAAAAGGCACGCCAGGGCGCATCATTCAGAAATACGGCCCACGCCACGGTTATGTCGACCTGGACGGCAAGCAATATACCATCCGCGCGGGCATCCACACGCTCAGCGGCTACTCGGCCCACGCCGACCAGCACAGCCTGGTGAATTTTATCAAGCGCATGCGTAAACCGCCTCGCGAAGTCCGGCTGGTACATGGCGATGAAAGCGCAAAGCGGGCGTTACGCGACAAGCTGCTGGGACTCAACCAGGGATTTGAGTAACTACTCAGCGCAAAAAAACCATAAAAAAAGCTTGACAGGGTTTTTGCGTATTTTTCCTGCTTTTTCGGCAATCCAGGGATTAGCTTCAAACCCCTGCCTCAGAAGCATCATCATTCTAT
>JALSHZ010000090.1 GCA_026981985.1 Gammaproteobacteria bacterium
TACGAGGGTCTTCTAACGGCGAAAAGTGTTCAATCAAGCAGGCGGTCACGGGAAACTCCTAATGTGGTTTCTCTGTATGATCTCATATCTTGCTGGTTTTATGGGAGTTTATATGCGCTCGCCCTGGTTCTCGATCGACAGTTTCAGTGCGTCTTCCGGCTATATGACAGTAGTGCGTCGTTTCGGTTCCGGTACTTTTCCTTGAGGGTGTGATGGAATGCAGAAAATTCTGGTCAGTGCCTGCCTGCTCGGTCAGCCGCTGCGTTATGACGGCCGTGATTACGCCTCGGGTAGCGACTTGAATAGCGACATGTTGGCAAGCTGGCAGGACGAAGGGCGTATTGTGAGCATCTGTCCCGAGGTTGCCGGGGGACTGGCTGTGCCGCGGCCCCCGGCGGAAATTCAGGGTGGCGACGGTGGTGCCGTGCTGGATGGTGCAACAGTAGTGATGACGGCAGCGGGTGATGATGTCTCCAACAGTATCGTGGCGGGGGCAAAACAGGCGTTGGCACTATGCCAGCAGCACGGGATTGCTATTGCGATTCTGGTGGAATCCAGCCCGTCCTGCGGCAGTCACCAAATCCATGATGGCAGTTTCAGCGGGGCGAAAGTCGCTGGAATGGGTGTTACCACTGCTTTGTTGAGGCAGCATGGCATATTGGTGTTCAACCAGTTTCAGCTCGCCGAGGTTGCAGCATTGGTCAGGTCACGTTGAGCGAAGGGAGCCCTCTTCCAGTGGTTAGAGGTCACCGCATCGAAATGTGTTGCACATCGCAAATCCCCTGTTTTTCCTGTGCTAACTTCACAGGAGTTTACAAGCACTCGCTACAGGGGAGATCAATCGTGAGCAAGCAAGAAGAATTCACCCATTTGATTCGAGAACTGCGTGAAAATGTGCCCGATATTACCGGCGTACTCGTCGCTACTGTGGATGGTTTGGCCATCGGCAGTGATTTTCAGGAAGACGAAGCAGCGCGGGTGGCAGCAATGGCGGCGTCATCGGTTGGGCTGGGAAACCGGATTACCAAGACGGCGGAGCTGGGCGCGATGAAGGACATGATGATCGAAGGCAAGGACGGCATTCTGATTCTCTACATGGTGGGGAACAGCGGCGTATTGGCGATTCGCGCGCCTGGGCGCTGCAACCTGGGCCTGATCCGACTGGAAGGCCCCAAGGCCGCCAAGCGGGCGCTTGAGATCATGGAATCCTGAGGGGGACAAGGAAATGGGTGAACGCGTATTGTTCGAGCAGGATGGCCACAAGTTCGTGCTGCTGGAAGGGTTTGGTCATGGTGAAATGGTACCCACCAATCAGGTACTGATCTATGACGGCAGCGAGGGCATGCTGCTCGACCCGGGTGGCCACAAGGTTCACTACGACTTGATGGACGCGATTTCCGCGTTGATGCCGATCAACCAGCTCAAGTACCTTTTCTATTCCCATCAAGACCCGGACATCGTCGCCGCGATCAATGCCTGGCTGATGCTGACCGAAGCGGATGCCTTGATCTCGAACCTGTGGCTGCGTTTCGTGCCGCATTTTGGTGTCGATGAGCTGATGATCTCCCGTCTCAAGGGAATTCCCGACGAGGGGATGCGCTTTCAGCTAGGCAGTTCGGAACTGATTTTCGTGCCGGGGCATTTCCTCCATTCCTGCGGCAATTTTCAGGTCTACGATGTGAAATCGAAGATTCTTTTTTCCGGTGATCTCGGCGCATCCATTGGCCCCGATTATGTGGAAGTCACCGATTTCGATGCGCATGTGCAATACATGGAAGGCTTTCATCGCCGCTACATGCCGTCGGGACATGCCAACCGGCAGTGGGCCGCGATGGTGAGAGAACTCGATATCGAGATGATCGTGCCGCAGCACGGGGCTATTTTTACTACTCCCGAGCTTTGCACACGTTTTATCGACTGGGTCGATGGCTTGCCGGGGGCCGCCGAGTCGATGGCGGAGGTTTACCGGATTCCGGCTTGAGTCTGGAATGTAGCTCCGTCGCGAAGGAGCCACCAAAAGCCTCCCTTTCGCAAAGGGAGGTTTGGAGGGATTGGTGCTGCGGAGTTTTGGTCTGGTGAGGTGGTATAAATCCCCCTCAATCCCCCTCTCATAACCAATACAAATCAATATTTTTAATAGCGGATCCAGTCACAACCCGCACGAAAAGATCAAGCCTATACCCATAAGTCAGTTTTATCAGGTAA
>JALSHZ010000091.1 GCA_026981985.1 Gammaproteobacteria bacterium
ACGAGGGTCTTCTAACGGCGAAAAGTGTTCAATCAAGCAGGCGGTCACGGGAAACTCCTAATGTGGTTTCTCTGTATGATCTCATATCTTGCTGGTTTTATGGGAGTTTATATGCGCTCGCCCTGAGTAAAATGTAAACGCGTTTGGGGGGCTTTTTTCAACTGGCGGGGTCTTATGCCGCCGATAATGGTTGAACATGCAATTCATCGCGTCGCTGCTCTGCCTGCCACAGGTCGTACTGTGTCTGTTGGTTTAGCCAGCTTTCTGATGAGGTATTGAACGCGATAGACAGGCGTACGGCCATTTCGGGGCTGATGCCTGCTTTTCCGTTGAGGATCGCAGACAATGTTTTGCGGCTGACGCCAAGCGCTTTCGCCGCATCGGTCACGGTTAACCCCAGCGGTTCAATGCAGAGTTCTTTGATGACTTCGCCTGGATGGGGGGGATTGTGCATTAGCATGATATGGCCTCAATAGATAGTCTTCATAGTCGACGAGTTCAGCATGAATGCCGTTGAAACGAAAAGTGATTCGCCAGTTACCGCTCACCCTCACCGACCAGTATTCTGACCGCTTGCCCGAGAGTTGATGGAGATACAGTCCTGGTAGATTCATGTCTTCAACCGAGGCAGAGGCATTGAGGCGACCAAGGATCAAGCGGATTCGCTTCGCATGCTTGGCCTGAATGCCGGATTTCTTCCCGGTTTTGAAGAACAGTTCCAGCCCCTTGTGCTTAAAGCTCTGTATCATTCTCGGTAGTGTAACCTGAGTGGTAACGGGTGTCAATTGTTTTTCTGCCAGCGCTGAGCGTTTGCCTCAAGTTCAAACTATTCCCAAGGGCACGTGCCGATGATCCACCACCCGCCGCAGTACAAAGCTTGAATGTACGCCCGCTACGCCGGGAATGCGGGTGATCCGGTTGAGCAGCAGTTCCTGGTAGGCGTCCATGTCGGTGACGACGACTTTCAGTTGATAGTCGGCGTCCTGGCCGGTGATCAGCAGGCATTCCTGCACCTCTGGCAGGTCGCGGATGGCGGCTTCGAATTGATCGAACTGATCGGCGGTATGGCGTTCCATGGAGATGTGGATCAGCGCCATGAGCTTGTAACCGAGCTTGCGGGTGTCGAGTTCGGCATGGTAGCTGTGGATGATGCCGGCCTCTTCCAGTGCCTTGACACGGCGCAGGCAGGGCGAGGGTGAGAGGCCGATGCGATCGGCCAGTTCCTGGTTGCTGATGCGGCCCTCGCGCTGAAGGATGTCGAGAATTTGATGGTCGTATTTGTCGAGTTTCATGGCCGGAGTGGGTTCGTCTGCTGGATTGCTGGAGTATGGCGCAATAATCTGCGTGTTGCACCCATTATTCAAGCAGATTTCGCAATCATCTTTCGGATCGCTTGTTATACCCTGTACGCATATTGAGAATTTACGGCAGGTGCTGTCATGCAAGTATTCGATCACACAAAATATCAACCTGCGCCGCGGGTGCAAAACAACGATCGGCAGTGGCCCGACCAGGTCATCAGCCAGGCGCCGATCTGGGCCAGCGTCGATCTGCGCGATGGCAATCAGGCGTTGCTGGAGCCGATGACGGTCGAGCAAAAGCGTCGCATGTGGGCGCTGCTGGTCAGTATGGGTTTGAAGCAGATCGAGGTGGGCTTTCCTTCGGCCAGTCAGCATGAATATGACTTTCTGCGCTGGTTGATCGAAGCGAGGCAGATCCCGGAGGATGTGACCGTGCAGGTGCTGGTGCAGGCGCGCGAGGACTTGATCGTGCGTACTTTCGAGGCGCTAGAGGGCGTACATGCCGCGATTGTCCATGTCTATAACTCCACCTCGCCGACGCAGCGGGAGAAGGTTTTCCGCCAGTCGCGAGAGGGCATCGTCGAGATTGCGCGAAATGGCGCAAGCCTGTTGCAGCGCGAGGCCCGCAAGTACCCCGAAACCCGCTGGACATTCCAGTATTCGCCCGAGAGTTTTACCGCGACCGAAGTCGATTTTGCGGTGGAGATCTGCGATGCCGTCATCGACGTGTGGCAGCCGACACCGCAAGCGCCGGCAATCATCAATCTGCCGGCGACGGTGGAGGTGGCAACGCCGAATGTTTTCGCCGATCAGGTCGAGCTGTTCTGTCGTGGTGTGAGTCAGCGTGACAGCATCGTCGTCTCCGTTCATACCCACAATGACCGGGGCGGCGCGGTCGCGGCGGCGGAGCTGGCATTGCTGGCGGGGGCCGATCGGGTCGAGGGCACCTTGCTGGGCAATGGCGAGCGCACCGGGAATATGGATATTGTCACGCTGGCCATGAATCTCTACAGCCAGGGCATCGATCCGCAGCTCGATCTGTCGAATCCCGACGAGATGATTGCCACCTACCGGGAGTGCACCGGCTTACCCGTGCATCCGCGCCACCCCTGGGTTGGCGAGCTGGTCTATACCGCGTTCTCTGGCAGCCATCAGGACGCGATTCGTAAATGTCTCGCGGTACAACGCGATGATGAGCCGTGGGATGTGGCCTATCTGCCGATCGACCCGGCTGATCTCGGGCGCGACTATCAGGCGGTGATTCGTGTCAACAGCCAGTCGGGCAAGGGCGGTATCGCCTTTGTGCTGGAGCGTGATTTCGGCCTCCATCTGCCGCGCTGGATGCAGGTCGAGCTGGCACAGGCGGTGCAGCGCGAAAGTGAGCGCCGCAAGGGGGAGATCGGCGGCGACGAGATTCAGCAGATTTTTCACGATCACTTTGTCCACGATAAAGCACCGCTGCGCCTGCTTGACTATCAGCTGAAGCGCGATGGCAGTGATGAAATTGCCATGCGAATCATGCACGATGGTGAAGAGATACTGTTACAAGGGGCCGGCGAAGGGGCGATTGCCGCATTCGTCAATGCCTGGTCGCGCTGCTCAGGTCAGCGGCTGTCGGTGGTCGACTACAGCGAGCACGCGCTGGGCGAGGGCACGGACGCAGAGGCCGTGGCCTATGTGTTGCTGAACGTCGATGGTGTCCGTGTCGCTGGCGCGGCATTCAGCAAGGACACGGTGTTGGCGTCGCTGCGCGCGGTGATCTCCGGGCTGAATCGGGCGCGGCTGGCCGTCGAGGTGGCAGCGTAACCTCGCAGCACAGGGTAATGCCGGTGACCAAAAACGTAGGGTGGGCGCGCGAAGAGCGTGCCCACCACAAGGATCAAGGTGGGCACCTGGACGGCGCCCACCCTACGGCTTGACAGCGGCAAGATGCCGGGGGTCCCAGGTGCGCACCATTGGCGTGGAATTACGCCGAAACCACCGCATGCTGTGATACAGTTCGTCGTTTGAACAACAACGCCTCAGGAAACAGGAATGAGTGAAGAACTGGTACTCTCGGATCAATTGATCAACGACGTCAAGGCCGTGCTGGAAAAGCACGACCCGCAGGCAACAGAAGGGCTGATCGGCGTGCAGTACACGGCGGCCATCATGGGTTATATGCTGGGCGAGCTGAATCTGCCCGCTGACCGCAAGCAGGCGATTCTGGACCAGCTGGGCGGTTTTGCCGTCGATATCATGCGGCAGGTGGAACAGCGTAATTCGCCCGTGCCGCCACCACCACCGGCAGCTGCCAATGCTTTCGGTATCTGGAAACCGGGCATGTCCTGAGTTCGGGACGAGGCCCGCTCGCTGATGGCGAAAAAGCTCATAGTCATGCGCAACATGCCCGACGATGAAGTCGAGGACATCGAGGCGCTGTTGACCGACGCCGGCATTGCGTTCTATCAAACGCCCGCCGGCAACTGGGGCATCTCGATGCCAGCCTTCTGGATCGAGGATGCGAGCGAATACCCGCGTGCGAAAGCGTTGCTGGATCGTTACCAGGAACAACGCCAGCAGCGCGTTCGTGCCGAGTTCGAGGCACTGAAGCGGGCAGGGAAGCAGCGCACGATTATCGATGAAATCCGCGAAAAGCCGCTGCGCTTTTTGATCACGATTGCCTTTATTGGGTTCCTGCTCTATATCACCCTTTACCCTTTTATCAATTTTCTTTCAGGTTCGGATCGTTGATCCGCCTGCAGCGAAACCATGACTGATACCCAACCCGATACTTCCCCGGTCGCGGAGCATTTGGCCGCTGTCGATCTTGGCTCCAACAGTTTTCACATGGTGGTGGCGCGTCTTGACGACGGGCATCTCAAGATCATTGACCGCATCAAGGAGATGGTGCGCCTCGGTGGTGGTCTTGATGAGAACAATAATCTCAGTGAAGAAGCGCAGGAACGTGCGCTGGCCTGTCTGAAGCGTTTCGGTGAACGGGTCAAGGATCTGCCCTATGGCAATGTGGCCGCCGTGGGCACCAATACACTGCGCATGTCGAACAATGCGCGCGAATTTCTTTTTCGTGCGCAGCTGGCTTTGGGGCATCCGATTTCGGTGATTGGTGGACGCGAGGAGGCACGGCTTATTTATCTCGGCGTGTCGCACTCGCTTGCCAGTGATGAAGGGCAGCGTTTTGTCATGGACATCGGCGGCGGCAGCACTGAGCTGATTATTGGCGAAGGCTTCGAACCGATCCACCTGGAAAGCCTGCACATGGGCTGTGTCAGCATGAGCCGCCGTTTCTTCGCCGACGGCAGGCTGGGAAAAAAAAGCTGGCGGCGCGCCAATACGGCAGCCCACCTCGAACTGCGGCCTTTCAAAAAGAATTTCCGCCAGATCGGCTGGGAATCGGCGACGGGTGCGTCCGGCACGATCAAGGCCGTGCACAGCGTCATCCAGGCGATGGGCATCGACCCTTATGTGATTACACTGGAAGGCATGTATGCGGTGCGTGACGCAATGATAGCCGCAGGACGTGTCGACAAGCTGGAGCTGCCGGGGCTCAGCGAAGAACGCAGGCCGGTATTTGCCGGTGGCCTTGCAGTGCTTATTGCCACATTCGAAGCGCTGCGGATCGATAAAATGCGTGTGTCCGACGGGGCGCTCCGCGAAGGCCTGATTTACGACCGGCTGGGGCGTTTTCAGCATCAGGATATTCGTGTCAAAACCGTGGCCGACATGCAAAAGCGTTTTCAGGTCAGTCCCAGCCATGCGCGTCGCGTCAGCAAGACCGCACACGATTTGTTTTGCCTCGTAGAGAAAGACTGGGGTCTGACGTTGGAGCACAGCGAGTTGTTGCACTGGGCTGCCAGCCTGCATGAAGTGGGTCTGATCATTTCTCATAGTGGATACCAGCGTCACGGCGCCTATATGATCGACAACGCTGATCTGCCCGGGTTTTCACTGGAAGAGCAGGACTGGATGAGCGTTCTAGTACGCTGTCACCGGCGCAAGATCAGCCCCGCATTATTTGAAACCCTGCCCAGCACAGAACGTGAAGCAGCAATGAAACTGGCCGTGTTACTGCGTATTGCCACCGTGCTGCATCGCTCGCGCGATGACGAAACGGCAAGCATCAAAAAAATGGAGATCGACGGCCACAAGATCAAAATCCGCTTCCGCAAGCACGACTTGGACAATCGCCTGCTGCTCAGCGCCGATCTCAAGCAGGAGGCCAATGACCTCAAAGCGATTGGCTTCAAGTTGAAATTCAAATGACATTTGTGCATTTTAAATTGCGACAATGAAACACTATCTGCTAATGGCAATCATGGTCTCGATCGTGATGCTGTATCTTTATCTCAAGGTCACCGGACGCATCCGGCTGTCCGATCTCGATATCGTCCCCGTACTGGTCATCAAAGCCGTACTTTTTATTGTCAGCGGCGGTTTCTACGCATTACTGATCGCCAAATTCCTTCGCGCCACCCTGGGTTACGATGCCACCCCCCTGTCAATCGCTATCTACCTGCTGGGAGTCAGTGCTGCATTGATTGCTGCTTTCTATTCGACGCGCTGGTTGACGGATGAGAAGGGGGTCTTTTGATGCTATCTCGCCGTGGTAAAGAGAGAGTCCATTTGGGAATAGCACACGGTGGGGCTCGGCAGTCGATGAGGCATCCGTGGTTCGTCGAGTGCGGAAAAAAGGGCTTTCCCGCTTGACTGATGCGCTTGGATCTTATTGATATTTAATCGCTTTCTACTTTTTCCCCCTTCCGTTGTTCATTTGCTTTACACCCACGATATCGGTGCAATGCTGCTATCCATGGGGCAATCACTCAATGTGTAAACATCGTGAACAATGTAGCGCTGATTTTCGTCATCGCTGAAATAGAAAAGCACCAATAAACAACGACTTGCATTCTTGGCACGACTCCTGCACTACCAACCAGCAGACACCAGGAGGCGTTATGTCGAGTAATAGCAATATTTTCAGAATTTCATCTGTTGGAAAGGGTCGAAGGAAATTCGCCGTGGCCCGTGTAGTGTTGTGTTCGGTGCTCGCTATGGCTGGCTGGACACAGTTCGTGGCGGCTGCGGAGCCATACGGCACGTTGAACGATGCGGCTATTTCCAATGCCGCATTGAGCAATGTCAGTGGCATTGTGGGTGTGAATCAGGCGGCTGGGGATTTCAACCTGCAGGCCAATGCCCGCGCTATTGCCATTTCGGGCAACGGCCAGGTGAGTGCCGATATTGAGCAGTTTTCTTCTTTAGCGGGGAGCACGGCGGCGGATGTCTCTGTCACCTCGATCAAGGACAATGCTTTTCAAAATACATCCGGGCTATTGTCCATCAACCAAGCAAGTGGTTCGGGCAATCTCGAATCCAACACGATTCTTATTTCACCTTACATCCCGCAGGGGGAGCTGTCAGATGATCTTTTGTCACAGGCTTCGCTGGATGTCGCAAGTTTTTCAGACAAGGAGGAGCGTAGTTCTTCAGACACGCTGCGCACTGTCAATGTGGATGCAACAGCCTTTCGAGGCGTCCGGGGAGTGTTACAACTCAACCAGGCAGCAGGGATGCACAATGTCACACAAAATCGTGTGTTAATGCAAACCAATGATTAAACATCAATTCGGGAGATACCACTCTTATGAATATCCAGTATAGAAAATCAGCACTGTCCATTGCCGTTGCGGCCTGCATCTCCACAACCTCGGTGTTCGCAACCGAAGCCAACGATACGGCCTCGCAAAACAGTGGTGCTGTAGCGGCCCAGGCCATGGCAGTCGTTGCCGATTCGCAACGCGCTGCAGACAACGACATCATCATCAAGTCGGCAGATAATCAGACCGCGATCGACGGTAACGCGATGGAGAATATCTCAGGCAACATGGGCGTCAATATCGCTTCAGGTGACAACAACATGCAGGCGAATGCGGCTGCCATTGCAACCGCCAATGCGGATGCTTCCTTCGTCTTCGATGATCCCTCCGCAGAGGTCTATGTTGAGCAGAGCGTCAACAACAACAGTTTTTCCAGTTCGGGTAGCCGTAATGAAGCCCGACTAGAGGGGCACGCCATCAGCAATGTCACGGGCAACGTCGGCGCGAACATTGCTTCGGGCAGTTTCAATCTGCAGAAAAACGATTTTTCGGTTTCGATCTCGAACAATGGGTCGGCGTTAGCTGCTGCTGGTGTGCATCAGGAATCGATTGGCAACAATGTGAAGACTGAGGGTCGCTACGATGTTGTCACCGATACCACGAGCATTACATTGTCGGGCGATGCTGTTGGCTCCTCACAGGGCAAGGGTCAAGGTTACTATTCCGGCAGTACTAGCGCCGATATCAGTGGTAACGTGAACGCCGATTATCGTGGCAGCGCCGCAGGCGCGACTTCTGCACAGCTGTCTGGAAACTATGTCGGCATCGAAGCTGGCCAAACCTCGGCCCGCCTGGAAGGTGCTTATAAAGGAAGCGAATATGGCAGCTACCAAGGTACTGAATCAGGCAAGACGGCGGCAACCGTCGAAGGCACTTACAATGGATACGCTTATGGGAGAAACACTGACTGGATAAATGGTACCTATGATGGAGAAACCGCGGGTGCTTATGAAGGCCAGGCGCTTGGTGATACCAAAGGCGATATTTCCGGCAATTACTGGGGCAGTACGCAGGGCGACACCCAGGCGAAGATCGATGGTGGCTACAAAGGCAATACCGCCGGCACTTATAAGGGCGAACAGGAAGGGAGCACGGAGTCGACTTCGGTCGGCATCTATGGCGGTGTTGCCATAGGCGGGACACAATCGCAGTTCAAGGGCAGCTATAACGGTACCCAGGAGGGTTCATACGAGGGTACAGCGAGTGGTACGGAGCAGGGTGCGTATACGGGGACGCATAGCGTTATAGGTTTCCCAGTGGCAACGGAAACAGGGCAGTATGCTGGTACTTATGAAGGTGAAGAGAGTGGCAGCTACCAAGGCCGCGAAAATGGCTACCTCAGCGGCAACAGTAGAGGAAGTTATGCAGGTATCGAGGGAGGTGTTACCGCATCGGTAGCCACCGGTGAGTATGAGGGAACAGAGGCTGGTAAGTTCGCGGGAAAAGAGTCTGGTGTGATCGGCGCTAAAAGTGACGGTAGTTTCACAGGTTCTGAGAAGGGTGAAACGTATTCCACGCTCTACGGCAGCTATGAAGGTAGTGAATGGGGTAAATACGAAGGTGCCGAGAAAGGCAGGATCTCAGCCACAAGCGAAGGTAACTATGAAGGCAAGGAAGCCGGATCTACATGGGCCGCTTCGGAAGGGGAATACAAGGGTACAGCGCAAGGAAAATATCGTGGCAAGGAGCAGGGTAAGTTGGCGGCAGACAGCGAAGGTGAGTATGCCGGTATCGCTGCCGGAATCACCGAAGCCAGTTCCGAAGGAAAATATGCTGGCAAGGAATCAGGCAGCATCGATGGCACTGTGGACGCAAAAAGTGAAGGTTCAGAGAATGGCTCGCTCAGCTTCGAGGAGGTCTCGGATATCAGCCTCGCCACCACAATGACCGGTGAAGTCACGAACAAGACCCACATCCTCGTCGACAATGCCGTCAACAAAGTTGTTCTGGGCGGATATGCGCTGTCCGGAGCCAGTGGTAACATTGGCGTCAACATGGCGTCGGGCAATGGCAACATGCAGGCCAACAGCCTCGCCATCGCATCTACGACTGGCAATACCACTGGGCATTGATCCACGGTCTGCCTGAGTGAAGGTTCGGGGCTGGTTTCTTCAGCCCCGGGCTCTCATCACCTGAAATACCACTGATATAACAATAATTCTACAAGGTCAGAACAATGCGATTCAAAGCATCCCATCTGTTGTTTCAAGTGTCTCTTTTGTTTGCAGCGTTTGGCATTTTCCAGGCACCGTCCGCGATTGCGGGCGATATTCTGTTTTCTGGTGTGGCGGCATCCGGCGGGCTTTATTCCGCTCGGGTCGTGAGCATGAACGAGGCCAAGTACAAGAATCTTGTTCGCCAGAATACGGACTACAGCTGTGGTGCGGCAGCATTGGCGACGATTCTGAAATATGCCTATGGGCTCGACGCCAATGAAAGGGTTGTCATGGAAGGTATGCTCGAATCCGGAGATGCTGAACTCGTGCGCCGCAAGGGTTTTTCGATGCTCGACATGAAGCACTATGTCGAATCGTTGGGTTTGCGAGGCCGAGGTTATCGCTTGTCCGAAACGCGCTTGAAAACCTTGAGAATTCCGGTGGTGGTATTGATGGACATCAACGGCTACAAGCATTTTTCAGTGCTAAAGCGTATCAGCAATGATGAAGCTTTTTTAGCGGACCCTGTTCTCGGTAACAAGAGGATGTCGTTTGACGAGTTCAGACAAGCCTGGAGCAATCGTGTTGTCTTTGCCGTCATTGGCAGCGGCTTCGTCAGGGATACCGCATTACTGGAAATTCCATTCAAGCTAACCAGTAGCCATTGGTTGAGGAATAACTCGCCACTGGCGGATGCGGAGTTGATGGACTTTGGCTTTACGCATGCAGATCTATTCTGAGGAAAATGATCATGAAAAGCATAAAAGAAACGATTGCGCCGTTTTTTCTAGGAGTTGCAATAACAAGCGTCGCATCAGTGTCACTGGCAGCGCCGGGGGATGGCGGGGTGGGTCAGGGGATTTCAGTCCTGACCAGCCCGGAGATGGCGACGATACGAGGGAAATACGTGGTTGCATCGGATACGGTACTCTACTTCGGGGTCGAAATGGCCAGTGTGTGGAGAACGCAGGACGGGCAGCAGTTGCAGGGTGGCGCACGCCTGGGGCTCGATTTCTCCGGTGGTGCATCGCCAACGGTGAGTTTCTCGCCTACGGTGAGTATTTTATCCGGGACTGGCCGAGGGACAGCGATCGACACCAGTAATCGCACCGTGAATTCATCCGGAATCGACAACGTCACCGGCTTGGGTCAGAGCATCCAGGTTGCGGGCGATTTCAATACGGCATCGAATACGCTCAGCGTACGACTTTTGGACAAGCTTCCGGAGAACCGCGGTCAGGGTGTCGGGGAATCGCTTGCCGTCAGCGACGGCGCGGGTGGGTCGGCAACTGCGGCCCTCAATGACAAGGGAATGATGGTCACACTGTCGCTCGACGGGCAGGGGGTTGTTCAGCAATCCATTCGCGGTGCGCTTCGTGATGGTGCCCGTACCGGCAACGGTGCGTTTCAGTCGATCAAGACATTGGGGGACTCGCATACGATCTCCAATCGAATGCAGCTCTCAATTCTGATGAAACCCCGTGCAGAGTCGGCCAATCTGAGTAAGACGCTTGGCGTTTCATTGGGCGGTCTGCGAGGATTGTAGCCTACGCAAGGTTTGGCGTTGATACATTGCCTTCTTGCGGCGGAAAGGGAATTCGTGGATGTGGGAGTGAAGGAATCACACGCTCGCATCTCATATTTGGACGTACAGGCTAACAGAAATGGAATTCAAACTAGGTATAGGCGTGGCAGTGCTCGTGTCATGTATGGTGATGCAGGTCGCCACTCCGGTCGGCGCGGAAGAGGCCGAGGATCGGCCGATTTTTCTGGATCAGCCTCCCAGGGAGGCTGGTGACGGACATCCCGAGAAAGCATCCCCAGTCGATCCCGTCGCCAGGCAGAAGGTCACGCACAAGAAAGATAGCGATACGCCACGGGTTTCCAATGAGTCGTCGGCAGATCTACGCCAGGAAATGTTGCTGCTACGCAAGCAGTACAGTGAGGATCTCAAAAAACTGCGTGATCTCGATTTGCGCTTGAAGGCATTGGGGGGTGGCAATGGACCGGCTTTGGCGAAGCCGGGAAACGCCGCTGCGGCGGCTGCCCGGAATAATCCGGTTCGAGTGGGTGTCGACAAAAAGAAGGCCAGTGAGGTGGCAGGAATTTCTCGCAATGTGGAGGATCTGCTGCAGGTCGAGCATCCTTCGTTTGATCAGACATTCACCCTGGAATCTGCGATCAACTACAGCCGCTACGACAGGACGCAAGTGACGCTGAATGGTTTCCTCGCGCTGGATGCGATCTTTCTGGGCAATCTGGCTGTTGAGGGTGTCGCCTCCGATACGCTGACTTATTCACTGACGGGCCGATATGGTTTCAATGAGCGTCTGGTGTTCAACTTGTCGACACCGTTTGTCTATCGCAAGACGATCTATGCCAAAGGTGGCGTAGGAGGCGTTGCCTCGGCCAATTCCGAAACCGATGTGACGCGTGATGCAGCGCTTGGGGATGTGTCGCTTGGCATGAGCTATCGCCTGTTTCCTGCTAGCAAGGCAGCCGATTGGGTCTGGAACGTCGATATTACCGCGCCGACCGGGGAACATCCTTATGGCGTTCCTGTGCGGGTCGTGGAAAAAGATGCCGAAGGCGTGACCACATTTTCGGTGCCGCGGGACCTGCCGACCGGCAGCGGCATCTGGTCACTCAATACCGGGGTTTCGTTTGTCAAAACCAGTGACCCGGCGATACTGTTCGGTAACTTTGGCATCGGCTACAACCGATCGCAATCGTTTGCGGACGTTGATTCTGATCCCAACACCAGAACTCGCGGGGACATCAACCTCGGAAATTCGGTCAACTACGGTTTTGGCATGGCCATTGCCATGAACGAAACTACCAGCCTGAGCCTGTCGTTCAGTCACAAACTGGCGCAGAAGACCAAAACCCGCAGTGCAGGCGGCCCTTGGACCAACGTGATTGGCAGCGATGCCAACTCAGCCATGTTCAATGTCGGCATTACCCAGGGGCTGGGCAGCCACTGGTCCATCGCAGGCACCGTGGGTGTCGGTTTGACGGATGATGCACCCGACTTCACCTTTGGACTACGGTTGCCATATCGTTTTTAGCCGGTAACTACTCAGCTTCCCCCCTTATTTGCGCCAACTCTGCGTTGGAAGTGCTCATTTACACTTGTAAACTCCGCGCTTCCGCCTTGATTTGACGCAAAACGGGGGCAATCTGAGCAGTTACGGGCATTGCGCTGAGTAGTTACCGTAGCCGGCGTTGTTTAGTGCGCAGCAGCAAGCAGAGAAATAGGTTCCCCGGCGTCGTGAGTTTTGCGAAACGATCCTGAGCTTGGCGTAAACAATCACCCGATGTCCGTCGATGTTGATACGCTGGTGGGCATAAGATCTGATCACCAGTCAGACGGATTTCGGGAGGTTTGTCATGGCAACTGCGCACAATCCAGTATCGGCTCGTCGCCGCATTCTTTGCCTTGGAGGTTGTGAAGGGGCGCTGCAGCGTTTGTTGCCGCCTGATCAGTGGGAATTGGTTTCTGCGGACAGCCTGAAAGCACTACGGCTGGCGGCCAGTGACCGTGATATCCGTGTGATGGTAGCCGCGATAGGATTCGACAACGCCAAAACGCTTGAACTTGCTGAGGAGCTGCTGTTCGAGCGCCGGGACATCCGGGCTGTTGGCATCATCGAACCTGGCACCCTCGAGCAAACTCGGCTGCGGCGCGCGCTGAGCAGGCTGTTCTTCGACTTTCTCACCATGCCGCTATTACCCGAAGCGGTGCAATACGCCATTGGTCATGCCTATGGCATGGCGTCGATTTCCTGTTGTGGTGGTCAATCAGAGAAGTGCATTTCACCCGTGGCGTCCAGCTACAAGCTGTTTGGGCGAAGCGACATCATGGTGGCGCTAAGGGAGCGAATCTCCCGCATCAGCACATCCGACGCACCGGTGATGATCGGTGGTGAATCAGGTACCGGAAAGGAACTCGCTGCACGGAATGTTCATGCCGAATCCGACCGTTGTGACGAACCATTCGTTGCAGTGAATATGGCGGCGATTCCCGAAAATCTGGTGCAGACCGAGTTGTTTGGCCATGAAAAAGGGGCATTCACCGGTGCTGCTCAGCAACGTATCGGGCATATCGAGTCAGCCCATGGTGGGACGCTTTTTCTTGACGAGATTGGCGACCTGCCGCTGCAAAGCCAGGGTAACTTGTTGCGGTTTCTCCAGGAGGGCGTCATCACCAGGGTAGGTGGCTCACAGTTGATCAAGGTTGATGTGAGGGTGATCACGGCGACGCACATCGACCTTGAAGAAGCTGTCGCTGCGGGCCGCTTTCGTGAAGATCTCTATTACCGACTCAACGTATTGCAGCTGGAAATGCCCCCGCTACGTGATCGGGGGAGCGACATTGCCTATCTGGCGGAGCGTTTCTTCGAACAGTTTTGCGCCCGCTCACGTTGCTGCGCCAAGGGTTTGAGTCAGCGCTCGCTCGCTGTAATGAAGGAGCACGACTGGCCTGGGAACGTGCGAGAAATGCTCAATCGCATACAGCGTGCAGTGGTCATGTGTACAGGGCAGTTGATCCATCCCGAAGACCTGGGGCTGGAACGACGTGAATCGTCCAGAAAGCTCGAAACACTCGCCGAAGCACGTGCCAGGGTGGAAAAACAACTGCTCCGCACGGCTTTGATCGACAGTAACTACAATCTGTCAGAAGCGTCGCGCTTGCTGGGGACGTCTCGGGTCACGCTGTACAAGCTGATTGACAAACATGGCATTCAAAGCAGCCCGGGGCGAGAGGTGACGTCTGACGTCGCATAGTGCCTCGCTTTTGTAGCCTTCGCTACAGTTGGAACAGCGATGCCCAGCAGTGAACATGGGGACGAAGCGTTGACTACGATGTAGGCGATACCGACAATGATGTCATGCTATTTTGAATATCCGCAATCTTCCTGACAACGTCCACGCTACTTTGCGGTTGAAAGCGGCCAAGTCCGGTTTGAGTATGGAAGCTGAGGGGGTACGCCTGTATTTACTTTACATAGACCCACTTCAAGCCAGCAATTTCACGGCAATCACCAGCAGCGCCACCGCGAGTGTTGCACGGATGATTTTCTCTCCACTCTTGATCGAAGCCTTGACGGCAAGCCAGGTGCCACCTGCCATGCCGATCGAGAGCGCCGTTGCGGCAAACCAGTCGACGTTGCCGGTGACGATAAACAGCACCACGGCAGGCACGGTGAATACCATGACGATAAACACCTTGTGGACATTCACCCGTGTCAGCTCCATGCCGAACAGATGCAGCAGGGTTGCCATGATGATGAAACCGACCCCCGCCTGAACGAAGCCGCCATAGAAGCCGACCCCAAACATGACCGGCCAGGCCAGCCATTTTGACCAGCGGTGGCTGGCGGCGTGTTCCACCACCCGGGCTTTCGGCAGCATCAGCGAGATCACGATCAGGATCATGACCAGGCCGAGTATTTTCGTGAATAGCGCATCGTCGATCTTCACCGCGTAGAACGCGCCAAGAATCCCACCAGGCAGTGTCATCAGCGCCAGCTTCAGACTCAGCGGAAAATCATGCTGATTGTTGTGGCGGAAAGTGGCGACGGCCATCAGGGCTTCGACCTGGATGGCGATTCGGTTGCTGCCATTGGCCACGGTAGCGTCGTAGCCCATGAAAATCAGCAGCGGGATCGTCAGCGCCGAGCCACCGCCGGCCAGCACGTTGAGGAAACCCGCGACCGCGCCCCCTGCCATCAGAATGAGAAAACTGCCGACTTCTGTCATGTCTGCCGTCGCTGCCGATAAAGAGTCCTGTATGGTACCGCAGCCGCCAGCCTCCGGGATAATTGCCTGAATTCATGCGCCTTGTTGAATTATTCCCCTGCTGATCCAGACTAATGGCTATAGCGTATAAATACCTCAAGCTTCGGAGTTCGGCTTTGCAGTCTCCTTGATTCCCTCCTTTTGCAAAGGGGGCGGCCGTCAAAAGAGGCAGCGATGTTTTTGCAAATGTTGGGCCACCATCGCCCGGATGCAAGCCGAAACTTGAGTAGACAAGAATCAACACGCGGAGCCGGATATGTCAGGTCGATTACGAGACAGGGTATGGCAGCGGATTGTCGACTGGCTGAACAGCTGTCCGCGCGAGGAGCCGCAGGCGCTGTGCAATTTTGAGCGCCTGAAGCGAGAGATCCGCCCGGCTGATGTGCTGCTGGTAGAAGGCCGCTCTCGCGTCAGTGAGGTGATCAAGATCGTGACCTTGTCACCGTGGACCCATGCGGCCATCTATATTGGTCGTGCGGTCGATGTTCAGGACAGTTCGATGCGCGAGATGCTGGCGCGGCACTATGATGGCGATCCGTGGGAGCCGCTGCTGGTCGAGTCACTGCTGGGCAAAGGGACGATTGTGACCCCGCTGTCGCGCTATGAATGCGATCATGTTCGAATCTGCCGGCCCTCGGGGTTGCTTGTTGGCGATGTGCAATGTGTCGTCAATTTCGCTATCGAGCAACTGGGCACCGACTACGATGTTCGGCAGTTGCTCGACCTCGCCCGACTCAGTTTTCCCTATGCCATATTGCCGCGGCAGTGGCGTTCCAGCCTGTTTCAGCATAACGCCGGCAAGCCAACGCACATTGTCTGCTCCAGCATGATTGCACGCTGTTTCCAGCAGGTGGGTTACCCGATCATGCCGTTGATCAAGACCGCAGAGGATGGGGAGACAATGCGCTTCTATAAGCGCAATTTTCGCCTTTTCGTGCCGTCCGATTTCGATTATTCCCCGTATTTCAATATCGTCAAGTTCTCGTTCTGGGGGTTTGGCGATGAGGCTGCCTATCGGCGTATCGAATGGGTGGATGAGTCGCGGGAGCAGCCGGAAGTCAAAAAGAAAAAGCAGCGCAAGGAAAAGAAACGCCGTAAAGGCAACGTGATCGATATCGGTGCCCGGATGCTGGCTGGCCAGCTGGCAAGGAGGATTAAATGGTCTGGATAATCTTGCTGGTGCTGATGCTTGGCGTTGCCGGATACCGGCGCATGCCGCTATTGCAGCTGCTTGGCATGTTGTTGCTGTGGTTATTGCTGGTCGTACTGTTTGGTGGCCTGGATGGCTGGTTGCTCATCCCCTGGTTGCTGGTGCTGGCCAATACCGCGTTGCTGGGCTTTGATCCACTGCGAATAAAATTGCTTAGCCAGCCGGTGATGAATATTTTACGCAACAACCTGCCACCGATTTCGGCAACGGAAAAGGAAGCCCTGGAAAGCGGTGATGTGTGGTGGGATGGTGAACTGTTCTCCGGTAAGCCCGACTGGCAGCGCCTTCGTTCCTGGCCTGCGCAGCGATTGACGCCGACGGAGAAGGATTTTCTCGACAACCAGACCGAAACGCTCTGCCGCATGCTTGACGACTGGAAAATCACCCATGAGCTGTATGATCTGCCGCCAGAGGTGTGGACGTTCATGCGCAAGGAGCGCTTCTTCGGCATGATTATTCCCGAGTCGTATGGTGGGCTGGGATTTTCTGCGCTGGCGCATTCCGAAGTGATCATGAAAATCGCCAGCCGCAGTATCACGGCGGCGGTGACGGTGATGGTGCCCAACTCACTCGGCCCGGGACAACTCCTGCTGAATTATGGTACGGATGCCCAGAAAGAGAAATATCTGCGGCGTCTTGCTGTTGGTGAAGAAATTCCCTGTTTTGCGCTCACCGGCCCGGAAGCGGGTAGTGACGCCAGTTCAATCCCCGATACCGGCGTGGTCTGCGAGCGCGATGGTCAATTGGGCATACTGCTCAACTGGGAAAAACGCTATATCACGCTTGGCCCGGTGGCAACACTGCTGGGGTTGGCGTTTCATCTCTACGATCCTGATCATCTGATTGGTGATCGCGACGATGTTGGTATTTCGCTGGCGCTGATTCCCACCGACCACCCTGGTGTCGAAATTGGTGAGCGGCATTTTCCGCTTGATGCCCCTTTCCAGAACGGGCCAAATTTTGGCCATGACGTGTTTATTCCGCTCGACTGGTTGATTGGTGGGGTAGAGCAGGCGGGGCGTGGCTGGCGAATGCTGGTGGAATGCCTCGGTGAAGGCCGTGGCGTGTCGCTGCCGGCGTTATCGGTCGGCGGCGCCAAAATGGCGAGCCGCACCATTGGTGCCTATGCGCGTGTCCGCACTCAGTTTGGCCTGCCGATCGGCAAGTTCGAAGGCGTAGAAATGCCGCTGGCACGTATTCTGGGCAATGCCTATATCATGGATGCCGGTCGCATGCTGACGCTGATGGCGCTCGACAATGGACACAAACCAGCGATTGTGACCGCGTTGCTCAAATATCAGCTGACCGAGCGCATGCGTCGGGTGATCAACGATGCGATGGATATTCAGGGCGGCTCGGGGATTTGCCTTGGGCCTTCCAACTATATCGGCCGTGTTTATCAGTCCATCCCCATCGCGATTACCGTCGAAGGGGCGAATATCCTGACACGTAACCTGATCGTGTTCGGTCAGGGCGCCATTCGTGGCCATCCCTGGTTGCTGAAAGAAATGCAGGCGGTCGAGGGCAACAATATCGAAGCCTTTGATCATGCCTTGCTCAATCACAGCCTGTTTATCTTCAGTAATTTTGTACGCAGTTTCTGGTTCGGTTTGACAGCCGGTATTTTTGAAACCAGTGGGCCGCCCGCCACGCGCCGATACTACCGGCACCTGACACGTTTGACCGCTGGGTTTGCGCTGTTGACCGACTACGCGCTGTTGACCCTGGGCGGCTCGCTGAAACGCCGCGAAAGGCTGTCCGGCCGGTTTGCTGATATTCTGGCCAACCTCTACCTGTGCTCGGCGGTACTAAAACATTTTGAATGTCAGGGCGAACCAGAGGCTGATATGCCGCTGGTCGATTATGCCTGCACCTTGACCCAGCATCGCGCGCAGCAGGCGATGCTGGCGGTATTCCATAATCTGCCGTTTCCCTGGCTGGCGAAATTTCTGCGCTTTCTGATGTTCCCGTTTGGTAAACCCTATGGCCCGCCCAATGACCGCCAGATTCATGCGGTTGCGGATATCGCGTTGCATGATTCGCCAACCCGGGATCGATTGACGCAGGGTGTCTATGTCAGTGATGACCCGGACGACCGTGTTGGTCGTATTGAGGTGGCGTTTACAAAGGCGCTGGCGGTGGCCGAGTTGGAAAAGTTGCTCAAACAGAAGGTACGCGAAGGGCTGGTCGATGGGCACAGCTGGCCGGAAAAGATCGATGATGCGCTCGATAAAAAGATCATCAACGAAGCGGCGGCAGAGCGTTTGCGCGATGCCTGGCAGGCAATGCGCCGGGCCATCGAGGTTGACGCCTTTCCGGCAGCGTATTTTTCGCCCAGGCAGACCCAGCAGCCGACATGACGGTACAGGAAAAATAGCAAATGACTGAAAGAGCGGTATATCTGGTGGATGGTGCCCGTACCCCCTTCCTGCGGGCACGCGGCAAACCCAACGCATTTCATGCGGCTGATCTGTTGCTTGGCGCGGCCAAGCCACTGCTGTTACGTCAGCCGTTTGCGCCGCAGGCATTTGATGAAGTGATCGTCGGCTGTGTCATGCCCAGTCCCGACGAGTCGAATATCGCGCGCATTATGGCGTTGCGTCTTGGCTGCGGCGAACGTATGCCGGCATTTACGGTGCAGCGTAACTGTGCGTCAGGCATGCAGGCGCTGGATAGCGCAAGCCGAAATATTGCGCATGGCTACGCTGATCTGGTGCTTACGGCGGGCGTCGAGGCAATGAGTCATGCGCCGTTGCTGTTTCGTCCCGAGATGGTTGCTTGGCTGGCCGACTGGCGTCGCGCGAAAACGTTGGGGCAGAAGCTGAAAATGCTGTCGCGCCTGCGCGCCGGTTATTTTGCGCCAGTCATTGCACTGCTAAAAGGGCTCAGCGATCCGGTTGTTGGTCTCAGCATGGGACAGACCGCAGAAAACCTCGCTTGGCGTTTTGGTATCTCGCGTGACGAGATGGATCGATATGCCCTGCAGAGCCATCAGCGACTGGCTGCTGCGGTTGAGAAAGGGTATCTGGAGGAGATCGTCGCGCTATATGCTAGCAGCGGCAAGCTCTACGATCATGACGATGGTTTGCGTGCGGATTCGTCATTGGAAAAGCTGGCCAAACTCAAGCCGGTATTCGATCGGCCTTACGGCCTGGTGACGGCTGGCAACAGCGCCCAGGTCACGGATGGCGCCGCGGTATTGATTCTCGCCAGCGAGGATGCCATTGAAAAATATGATCTGCCGGTGCTGGCGCGGCTCCACCCGGCGGCCTGGGCTGGCGTCGATCCGGCGCAAATGGGGCTCGGGCCGACCCATGCCATTGCGCAGTTGCTACAGCAGTGCGACATGGCCTTGTCCGACATCGATTATTTCGAAATCAATGAAGCATTTGCGGCACAGGTATTGGCATGTGTGAAGACGCTCGCCGATGACGAATACTGCCGTAACGAACTGGGTCTGGATGCGGCGCTCGGCGAGATCCCGTTGGAGCGGCTCAATCTCGATGGCGGTGGCATCAGTCTTGGTCATCCGGTGGGTGCCAGTGGTGCGCGCATCGTGCTGCATCTGGCGCATGTGCTGGCGCGCGAAAATGCGCAAAAAGGCATCGCCAGTCTGTGCATAGGCGGCGGGCAGGGTGGCGCCATGCTGGTGGAGCGAACATGAACCCGGAAATAATGACAATGGCCGATTACACACATCTCACGCTCACGCAGGATCACAATCAGTTGTTATGGCTGGATCTTCACGTCGAGGGTAAATCGGCGAATGTCCTCAGCGTCGATGTATTGAATGAAATTGACCGCGCTTGCGATGACATTCGTGCTTCCGGTGCAAAGGGGCTGGTCATTCATTCATCGAAGCCCAGCGGTTTTGTCGCCGGTGCTGATATCAGTCATTTTCGTAAGGTCACGGACGAACATCAGGCGCTCGAGTTTATCCGCAAGGGACAGGCGATTTTCCAGAAATATGAAGACCTGCCGATGCCGACACTGGTGATTATTCACGGTTTTTGTCTCGGTGGGGGGCTTGAGTGGGCATTGGCCTGCGACTACCGCATCGCCTCCAATGAGGCGAGCACGAAAATCGGTTTGCCGGAGGTGAAGCTGGGCATTCATCCGGGCTTTGGCGGCAGCGTGCGTTCGATCCGCTTGCTGGGTGTCTTGCCGGCGATGAATCTGATTCTGTCGGGGCGGGCCGTCAATGGCTATCAGGCAAAAAAAATGGGCCTGGTGGATGAGAATCTACCGCAGCGGTCGCTGCGCAATGCGGCTGTAGCAATGCTCACAAGTCGTCCCGAAAAACATCGTCCACCCTGGTATGCCCCTGTGCTGGAGCAATCGCTGTTGCGCCCGGCCATTGCATCGTTGCTGCGGCGTCAGGTGGCAAAAAAGGCGAACAAGGATCACTACCCCGCGCCCTATGCACAAATCGATGTGTGGGAAAAAACCGGCAGCCAAGATCCGCAGATGTTCGAGGCGGAGGCGGAATCCGTCGCCCGGTTGATTGTTGGCGAGACAGCGCAAAACCTGGTACGGGTCTTCTTTTTGCAAGAGCGCCTGAAAGGGCTGGGCGATAAGTCCCTGTTTCAGCCACATCATGTGCATGTGATCGGGGCCGGGGTGATGGGTGGGGATATCGCGGCCTGGTGCGCGATGCAGGGGATGGAGGTCACGCTGCAGGACATGAGTGATGAAGCGTTGGCCCGCGCGGTTGGCCGGGCTGCCAGCCATTTTCGCAAGCGCTATAAGCGCGATCGCTTTGCGCTGCAACAGGCGATCGATCGCTTGACGCCCGACCGTGAGGGCCTGGCGGTGAAAAAGGCAGACTTGATCATCGAAGCGGTGTTCGAGAGTCTGGAAGTCAAACAGGACATTTTCAAAGGACTGGAAACTGAGGCGAGTTCCGAGGCCATTCTCGCCACCAATACCTCGAGCATTCCGCTGGACGAGATTGCGGCAGCCATGCAACAACCAGACCGGCTGGTCGGGCTGCATTTCTTCAATCCCGTCATCAAGATGCCACTGGTCGAAGTCGTGTTCGACGATCAGCTCACCAGTGAGGAGGTCCGCGCCAAAGCGGCGGCGGCCACGCGCCACCTCAATAAACTCCCGCTGCCCGTCAAGAGTGCGCCCGGTTTTCTCGTCAACCGCATACTGATGCCGTATCTGATGGAAGCCATGCAGTGCTATCAGGAAGGTATCCCCGCCGTGGTCATCGACAAGGCCGCCACCGACTATGGTATGCCAATGGGGCCGCTGGCGCTGGCCGATACCGTTGGCCTCGACATCTGTCAGCATGTCGGCCAGATACTCGCCGACAAGCTCGGGCTGGCGCTGCCCGCCGAGGTCGATCGCATGGTCGAAAAAGGCTGGCTGGGCAAAAAATCGGGGCAGGGTTTCTACATCTATCGCAAAGGCAAAGCCGTGCCACGGGAAAAACCTGACTGGCAAGGCGACCGCCAACAACTACAGCAGCGTCTGATCGGTAAAATAAGAGAAGAGGCCGAACGCTGCCTGACAGAGCATATCGTTGAAGACGGTGATCTACTCGATGCCGGACTGATCTTCGGTACCGGCTATGCGCCGTTTCGTGGTGGGTTGAAGCTCGATTCCGTGTGAGTACAGGGTCAGTCGAATTAGTGCTAGCGTACCGTCTTTTCGGCATGGATGGTGGAATCCAGCGCCAGGGAAGGCTCCCAACAGCAGTGGTGTACATCCCTGTAACTGGATCCCCGTTCCCGCGGGGATGACGCACACCGTCTTTCCGGCAGGGACGGCGGAATCCAGCGCCAGGGAGGGCTTCCACTGGCGGTGGAATATATCCCTGTAGCCGGATCCCCGCTCCCTGCAATATCCAAGGCTATCTTGCTGTCTACGGTTTCCGTCGTTAATTCGAAACTTTTGCAACACTCGTCTGTCGAAAGGCAAACGAGCAATGCAAAAGGACGGGGTAGCGACAGGTGAAGGAGATAGAGACGACGTCAGATAACCTCGAAATCCGCTGTTTCGGCGACTTGGCTCAGGTCAGGGAAGCGTGGCACTGTCTTGAGGCACAGGGCGCTGCAACGACGATCTATCAGTCCTGGGAGTGGGTTTCGGCCTGGCATCGGCATCTCATCAGTAGTGCAGCGGGAAAACGGGCTCAGGTGGTGATTGTCGAGGTGCTGGCTGGGGAGCACACGGTCGCGTTGCTGCCGATGATGATTCGTCGTGAAAAAGGCGTGCGGATACTCAGTTGGCTGGGCGACAGTCATTTCAACTTTCCCGGAGGACTGTTTCAGGCATATTTTCTGCAGGGACTCGATCGTACCAGCTTTCAGCGGCTTTGGCGGCGTATTGGTAAAGCGTTACCGGCTTATGACGTAGCCTGGTTTACCAGTCAGCTACCGCAGCTCGATGATGCTGATTCGCCTATGCAGTGGTTGCAGCGCCGACCATCCCCCAATTCTGCACACCGACTGGTCTTCGAGCACCATGATTGGCAAAAGCTGCTAACCGAACTGCGCAGCCGCTCGACGCGAAAACGGATGCGCAATGAGGAAAGCCGGTTGTCTCGTGAAGGAGAGGTGGTGTTTGAAGAGGTGAGTTCCGAGCAGGCGCTCGAGGCGGCTGTCGAGGCCGTTTTTCGCCAGCGGGAGCGCCGTTTTCGTGCCCTCGGCATTCCATTGGAGCCCCGGATGGCAGATTACCAACGCTTCTATCATTCGCTGCTCCAGCAATCATTGCATGCTGCAAACCCGTCGAGCCGCTTCTACCTGCTGCTGTTGAAACTGGATGGTGAACTGCTGGCATCGCTGCTGATCGCAGAGAAGGATGGCGTGGTCTACCCATTGATCAATTCGATGACCACATCGCGCTACAGCCGTTGGTCGCCCGGGGACTATCTGTTGCGCCACCTGATTGCCGATGCCTGTGAACGCAAGATGGTGGCTATCGACTTTGGCCTTGCTGAAGACAACAGCTACAAGACAGCCTGGTGCAACCGTCGCATTGAAATCTACGAGACGATTCACGGCAACGGCCTGTATGGCAAGGCGGTTGCCTTTGTCATTATTGGTCGCACCACGTTGGCAAGGCGAATCAAGCAGTCGCCGCGTGCCTGGGCCTGGTATCAATTTTTTCGTTCGCTCAAGACTGATGGGGTGATGAACAGTGACTGGAAAAACAGTTTTCAAAAACTTCTCCGCGCAACACACGGCTGATTTTCAGCGTGGGCTGATGGTCGCCCGGCATTCGCTGCCGGAGATGGAGATGTTTTCCGATGCTGCGCTGGCGAAGCTGATCGAAAAACATCCCGATGAGTTGTCGATGGTGTATGCCATGCCAACCGATGTGGCCGGGGCGAAACACTTTCGTGAAGGAGATCTGCGGGGTGTCGACGGTAAGGAGGTAATTGATGCAGTCCGCAACGGCCAGCTTTGGGTGCAGTTGTTGCGTCTGAACAAGGTCAATCCGGAATTTTCGGCGCTGGAAAAGCAGATTATCGCCGAACTGAAGCAGCATGTGCCCGGTCTGAAGATTTTTGGCTGCCGGTTGTCATTGCTGATCTCTTCGCCGTCTATCCACGTCTCGTATCACGCAGATATCCCACGCAACGCCTTGTGGCAGATTCGTGGCGGCAAGAAGGTCTATGTCTATCCGGTAGAAGAGAAATTTATCTCCGAAGAGGCGCTCGAAGGCGTCTATCTCGGCGAAACCCAGGAAGCAATCCACTATGAACCTGAGTTCGATACAGCTGCAAGCGTTGTCGATCTGCGCCCTGGCATGGTGGTGACTTGGCCGATCAACGGCCCGCATCGAATCGTCAACGATCCCGAGTTGAGCGTATCGATGGTCATGGAGTATTTTGAACCGATCGCCTGGTTTCGTTATGCCGTCTATTATACCAATGGCGTGATGCGGCGGCGCTTTGGTCGCGCTGCAAAATCGACCCGAACCAGTGGCCCCGTCATGTGGGGCAAAGCCTTGAGCAGTGTGGTGTTCAAACTGCTGGGTGTGCGCAAGCAGCACCGCCACACACGTTACCTGACGTTTCGCATCGACCCTGGATCGCAAACCGGGTATTCTGAAATACCCAAAATCGTCAGGGATTTCTGATCAGCTTGTGACCCAGATCGAAACGACTGCGGGTGAGCGGATGGTGCTATACCCGGTTGATCCTTATTATGTTCCCGAAGCGCGAGATACTTTCCTACAGGCATTGATACAACGCGGGCTGCTGGGAGCGCATTGGCGCGATGACCGCTATCTGGTGGGGCAGCGTTTCATGCAGGAAATCGTGTTCATCGGCTGTGCGCCGTTTCTCCGCGTCGATCCCCAGGACGATCTGCAATTTTGCCATCTACAGGTTTTCGCGACAGAAGAAGCGATATTTCGACGGTCGCCACAAGCAGGGGCTCCTCGCTGCCCACAGTGCCGGGTCGCACTCATTAGCAATGCAGTAGCCGACCTTGAAATGTGTCCGCAATGTCACCGCAAGATGGCACTGCAAGACTGCGCCTGGCGTGCGGGACGAACCGTGTGGTCACGTTTCGGCATCAACATCTGGACATTGCAAAAAGGCGATGCGCAAGCGACGGATTCGTTGCTCGACTTTTTACAGCGTCTGTCGGATGTGAAGTGGAAAACTGCGTTTTTATAGTGGTGATGGGTAGATGCAGAAATCACTGATTGTTCTCGGACTGGCTATTCTCGTCGTCGGCTTGTTGTGGCCCTGGCTTTCGAAGTTGCCATTGGGGCGGCTGCCCGGCGATATCATCATCGATCGGCCCGGCCTGAAACTCTACTTTCCCATTACCACATCGATTGTCATCAGCATTGTGGCATCGCTGCTGCTGTGGTTGTTTCGACGCTAGCCCTTTGCCAAAAGCTTGATGATGCGGTCTAATTGGAGGCGTTAGCCAAATCACTTTTTATGGAGGAAGTCTCATGAAAGTCATAATGAAGAAGTCGGATGCCAAGGAACCATTTTCGTGGTCATTCCAGGATGACGGCAAGGCCATTCTGCGCAGCGAAAACTACAAGGAGAAGCGCAGCGCCATGAATGGCATCGAGTCGGTCAAGAAAAATTGCGGCGATGATGGTCGTTATGAGATGAAAACGTCGAGCAATGGCAAGTTCTTCTTCAACCTGAAAGCCAAAAATGGTCAAATCATTGGCACGTCGCCAATGTTTGCCACTGAGGCCGACCGTGAGGCCGCGATTGCCGCGTTGAAGTCGAAAGCAGGTTCAGCAGCTATTGAAGAGGCCTGATTTCAGGTGTGACCGACACGGCTGCTGGTTCAACTGGCGGTTGTGTCGGAGGTTTCTCCATTGTCCAGTTTCTTCTGCTGTTGTCGTTTTCTGAACCATTTCCACAGCAGGCTGCTGGGGTGTTCTTCCCCGGTGATAACATACATCAAGACATCAAGGTTCCTGCCATTCCATTGCATTTGCTTCTGTGCGCTTGCTCGTCCGCAAAAGAGTATCCGGTCATTCCTCTCCAGTTTGAAGTTTTCTTCGGGCAGCAGAGTATCTTCAAAACCACGTTTGACCAGTAGCGGTACACAGGGGAGCATTACGTTTCGATTGCGGGGATCACGATAGAGGTCCTTGATGAATAGCATAAACTTATTGTCTCCAGCGACCTGATGGAAAGCTGGCATGTCTTCTTGCGTAATATCGACCTCCCAAACCAGTGGCACGTGCTGATGGGTGGCGCCACTAATCCGGGATACCAGTTCATTGGCCCAGGCATTATCGCGCTGACCAGCCTTTTGCAGAAAGTTCTCGATTAATGGATTGCGGATCAGTGCAAAAATTCTGTGTGCGATCACCGAGCCGCGTTGCATGACAAGGTCGATGTCCGCTTCCTCGAACAGCAGATCATTACGGCGCCGGTTCTGCCGGGCGATGGTGAAGAGCTTTGGGTTCAGCTCTCGTGCTGTCATTAATATGGAGAGGTTGTCGGCGTCATTGTCGGTACCGGCGACAATGCCAACCGCATCGAGCACACCGGCCTCTTTGAGCGTATGGGCCTCGGTGCCATTGCCGGTAATGACTTTTTCCAGGGTCTCGTCATTTTCCGGGTCGATCAGTTCGTTGTTGGCCTCGATGATGACGGGGATGATGCCTTCGTTCAGCAGTTCTTCATAGACGGCCCTGCCGAATCGTCCGTAGCTGCATAGAATCCATTTGCCCTTGGGTGGAAAGAGTGGTTCGTGCAGTTCTTCATAAGGAACGCCAGTCATCCAGTCGTGCAGCAGGTACATGCCTGGTGAGTGGAATGCCAACGCCAGCTTTTGCGCGAAGGTGTAAAACGGGTCGATGATCCGATTTTCACCGAAAGAAGCGATATTGCGCGCGACGTTCTCGTGTTCGGCGCGGACGATAATCGGCAGGGGAGGGTTCAGCAGGTAGCCAGTCAGTGCTATTTTCAGGTTTACTTGGTCATCGCTGGTGAGAGCAACGATGCCTTGGCATTGGGGGTGTTTCAAACCTGCGTCGATGAGTGTTTGCGGTCGTGTCATGTCGGCGCTAATGCCTGGTACTTTCACACCATAGTCGGCCATTTCGAGTGAGTTGATGTTGTCTTCCGAGATGTCGACGACCACTGAATGGATGCCTTCATGCGCCAGTGCGCGGGCTAGTAATTTGCCGGTGTCACCAAAACCACAGATCAGATAGAACGGGTCCCCAAGCGATTTGACACGGCGGATAAAGGCATTGTTCTTCATCAGGCGACGAAATGCCGGATCCTGCATGGTGTTCAGTAATGAGCCGATACCGAACAGCCAGGCGATGACGGTGGCATAGATGCAGACGGTTGCCCACAGTCGCTGTGGTACGGTGAAGGCGTAGGGTATTTCGCCAAAGCCAATGGTAGAGCCCATGAAGCTGACAAAGTAGAAGGCATGGAAGAAATCCATGTACCAGATATCACCTTGATCATCCTTGCCGGGAATCAGTACGAAGCCCAGAATCGACACTGCATAGACGACGACCAGGATGATCAGCGGCAGTCGCAGGCGCCGCAGCAGTAAATAGATGAGGTTAGGCATGGCGGGCGTGGCCGGTGATCAGCGCCGTACCGAGACTGTTTCTGCCATGAGCAGAACAACGGATATGATATTGGCCAGCAGTGCACCACCGGAGAGGGACACGACTACGACCATGGCGTCTGGCGAGATGCTTGAATCGGACATGTATTCGGCAATCCCCCAGGTGGTGGCGGCGGCAATCAGCTGCAAGTCGGCCACCAGGCTGGTGGCGAGGAATACCGCGCCGATATGCGTGCTGTCGCCGAGCTTGAGAATGGTAGCGATGATGCTGATGACAATCGCGGCAAATAGCTCGAAGACATTGTGATGTGAAGGGTTATCGATATCGCCGATGAAGAAGCCGAAGTTCAAGGTCAAGGCGAGGACGATGAAAAAGGCAAAAACGACTTTTTCAGGGTTCTGGATGCTGGCTCGGGATTCTGTCATTGTTCTCTACCCATCGTGAATTTTGGATGGGCGCTATTTTATCCCCATTTCATGTTGCTTCACACGAGAAAGACAGCAAGGCGAGGCAAGGACTGCGGTGCAGGACCGAAATTTTGACGATATTGCACAGAAGCTGACGCGCAAGATCTATGGCAGCATTAAGGGTGACATCCGCCTGGCGGTGCTGGAACGCGATCTGATGCCGGTGGTAAGGCAGGAGAAAGGCGGCAACGCACTGCGGATTCTCGATGCCGGTGGTGGCGCGGGGCAGTTTTCCGTCAAGCTCGCTGCGTTGGGGCACCAGACCGTCTATTGCGACATATCCGCCAATATGCTGGCGCAGGCGCGTGAGCACTACGCCAGTCAGGCCCCGGGTGCCGATGTCGAGTTCATCCATGGGTCGATTCAGTCGCTTGGTGAGCGGGCGCTGGCACCGTTCGACCTGATCCTCTGTCATGCTGTGGTGGAATGGTTGGCCGAACCCCGGGAGACCCTGGCAGGGCTGCTCGACCTGCTGCGTCCGGCTGGCTTGATGTCGACATTGTTTTACAATCGCCACAGTCTGATGATGCTGTATCTGATCCGCGGGCGTTTCGACAAGGTGATGTCGGGGCAGTTGGCGGGTTGGGGTAACAGCCTGACGCCAACGAATCCGCAGGAGCCCGAAGATGTCTATGGCTGGTTCGATGCCTGGGGGTTTGAAATCCTCTGTCGCAGCGGCGTACGCTGTTTTCACGACTACGTGACTGCCAAGCGACGTGACGAATTTTCGCGCGAGGACATCATCGCTGCCGAACTCAAGATGAGCCGCATCGAAGCGTTTCGCTCCACCGCGCGCTATATTCATCTGCTGAACAGAAAGCCCGACGGGAATACGTGAATGAAAGCACTGGCTGTCTACGCCGGCAAACGACTGGCCGATTACCATTTTGGCCCTGATCATCCCTTTGGTCCCTATCGCTACAAGGCGTTCATGGAACGCTTTGCCAACAGTGATCTGGCGCAGCGGGTGGTACGCGAAACGGCCTATCCTGCACGCGAAGCAGACATCCTGCTGTTCCATGAGCAATCATTCGTCGATGAGGTCAAGCAGCGCAGCGAAGAGGGCAGTGGCGCTTTCGATGGCGACACCCCGGTGTTCAAGGATGCCTGGCAGGTGGCGGCCATCGTCGTGGGGACGGTGATTCAGGCTGTCGATGATTTGATGGATGGCCGTTATCGACGTGCTTTCGTGCCCATTGCCGGTTTGCATCATGCGGGACGGGGCAGTGCTGCCGGATTTTGCCTGCTCAACGACTGCGGCATCGCCATCGAGGTGCTGAAACAACGCTATGGTCTGCAGCGGGTCGCCTATGTGGACATCGACGCGCATCACGGCGATGGTGTGTTCTATGCCTTCGAGTTCGATCCGGGGGTGGTAATCGCCGATATTCATGAGGATGGGCGCTATCTCTATCCCGGTACGGGCCATCACGAAGAGACCGGGCGCGCCGACGCTGTTGGTACCAAACTCAACCTGCCTATGGCGCCGCACGCCGATGATGCTGCATTCCTGGTGGCCTGGGAGCAGGTGGAGGCGTTTCTGCGGCGCATGAAGCCGGAGTTCATCATCATGCAATGCGGTGCCGACAGCGTTGCCGGTGATCCGCTGACGCATCTCGAATTCAGTGCCGATGCGCACCGCAGGGCTGCACGGGGGTTGTGTGATATTGCAGACCAGCATGCTGGTGGACGCCTGCTGGTTACCGGCGGGGGCGGCTACAATGGTGACAATATCGCCGACGCATGGTGCGCGGTTGTCGATGAGCTGGCAGGAACTTGAGGTGTGATGAGCAAGGAGCACGACAATATGCCGTCCTATCTCAAAACAATGCGTGTCATGGATGGCGCTGCTTCAGCGCAGATCTACGAAAAACGTTGGCGGGTATTGTTTGAGTCGGATTCCACCTGGATCAATGTTTGCGACAGCGATTGCACCATTATCGAAGCTAATCAGGCGGGTGCCGATATCATGGAGGCTGATTCACCGCAACAACTGGTTGGTAAACGGCTGCCGGACATGGTTTATGGCCGGCAGTCGGATCAGGTGAGTGCTTGCGAGGCGCAACTGCTACAGGCGCGGGAATCGCGCTCGATGATCGAGCTGCGTACCTTTCGCGGTAATCGACGTTGGCTGGAGGTCTTGCTGGTCCGTTTCCCTGACGATGAACCCGGAGAGGAACGCTATTTTTCGATACTCAGCGATCGCACTCGAGAGAAAGAAGCGCAGGAAGAACTACTGCAACGGCAGAAGGAGCTGGCCCGCATCGTTCGTATCAATACGCTCGGTGAACTGGCATCCGGTATGGCGCATGAGTTGAATCAGCCACTGGCGGCGATACAGAACTATATCGAAGGATGTCAGCGTCGCATCGAGAACAGTACCTGTGAAAAATCCGATTTTCTCTTTGTTCTTGAACAGATGGCGGTGCAGATCAACCGGGCCGTCGGCACGTTGACCGAGGTCCGCTACTTTTTCCGCAAGGATGACAGCCGAATTTCCACCGAAAACATCAATGACATCGTCAACAATGCGGTGAGCCTGTGGAAAACACTATCGATGTCGCAGTGTACTGAATTCCATGTGAACCTTCAGGCTGACCTGCCGTTGGTCATGGCCAATTCAGTACAGATCGAGCAGGTGCTGCTGAACCTGATCCGCAACGCAGAGGAGGCCGTTTCGGGGGGAGGCTGCGAGGGAAAAATTCCCGTAATCACCATCGCAACGGAAAAAACCGAAGGGAATATGGTAAAAATCAGCGTGAGTGACAACGGCTCGGGTTTACCCCAAGCACTGGAGGCCGATATCTGGAACCAGTTCGTCACCACCAAACAAGATGGCATGGGGATGGGATTGCCCATTTGCCGCTCAATAATAGAAGCTCACCGAGGCCAGATGACGGCGTCGAATAACGAGCGTGATGGCGGGGCTGTGTTCAGTTTCACCCTGCCAGCCTACAGGCCGGAGGTGGACAATTGATTAGCTCAACCGTTTTTATCGTCGACGACGACGATGCCGTAAGAGACTCCCTGCGTTATCTGCTTGAATCTGAAGATCTCAAGGTCGAAGACTTTGCCAATGCCGAGGCATTTATGGAAGCCTACTCGCCATATCGGGTTGGCTGTCTGTTGCTCGATATCCGCATGCCGGGCATGAGCGGCATGGAACTGCTCGAACGGCTCGCGGCGCGGAAATTCTTTCTGCCGATTATTATCATTACCGGGCACGGAGATGTCAGTATCGCGGTGCGTTCCATCAAGACCGGTGCTTTCGATTTCGTTGAAAAACCGTTTAATACCGAAGATCTGTTGTCGCGCGTAATGGCCGGTATCGAACTGGACAAGAAATACCGGCACGAAAGGCTTGCGTACGATGCCGTCGAGGCGCGGATAGCTAACCTCACGCCACGCGAGAAACAAGTATTGGACCTGGTCATTTCTGACCACTCCAACAAGCAGATTGCACAAACCCTCGGTGTCAGTATCAAGACGGTGGAATTCCATCGTGCCCGGGTCATGGAAAAGATGCATGCTGACTCGCTGCTGCATCTGTCGCAGATGGTGCGGGAAGTGTTGCCCGTCAAAAAGGGGGCAGTCGAAGAAACGGCGCAGCTCGATATGGCGCATTGACGCGCCTGCAAGCAGCAGAAATTACCCCTCTGGCTGGTATGTCTTCAGGCGCATTGTGAAGGATGTTCCTTTCTCGACGTGGGTGATCGTGACCGGCAGGTAGTCCAGTTCGGGCGCCACACACAGTGTCGTGCTGCGCTTGCTACTCTGGCGGTTGACCCGGTACTCGGTGCAAGCGAAGTTGCCGGCTGGTGTTTTCATGTTTGCGTGTTGGCCAACACGCAGAAACTCCAGCGTTTTCGAGCGGCCCCGCTCGGCAATGGTGTAAGTCAGTTTTTCGCTGCCGCGCCTGGCGTCGCGCATCAGGGCGATTTCGACCGAGGCACGATCCAGCGTGTTGGGCGGCACACGATAGTCGTACGCTTTGCCTTTATAGCGTTCGTGGATTCTGCCGGCGGAGACCAGCTGGATGGTGTTCTCCTTCCTGGTGCGTCCGTTGTCGTGGCGGTAGGCATAGCGCTCCATCGTCAGTCTGCCGTTTTCGATCCTCCCCTCACTGGTTTCATCGATCACATCCTTGCGAAACAGCGCAAGCAGGCCCCTGCTATGGGTCTGCTTGTGGTAGCGATAGCGCTGATTGTCGTAGCGGAGGCTGATATTCACATCTCCTAGCGTCAGTCCGGCCTTTTTGACCGTATAGACTGCTGTGAAAGCCGGTGGCAGGTCGCCATGCGCGCTGTCCGCCTTTGCAGTTGCGAACCATGTAGCAGACAGCAAGAGCGAGATAAAGAAGATCCGTTTCATGTAGAGGTTTGGTAGTTTGCCTTGTAAGAATGATGTGGCTTGCCGGTGAACGGCAGCTTAACCCGGATTTCTCACCGGGTTGAAAGCAGGAAGAGGATGTTAACACGGGCTGGATGGCAGTCGTTCGCCGAATCGTTGGAGGCACGGCGTATCAAAGATCAACGATAAAGGTTCAACAATGTTCAACAGGTTTCTATTAATACTCGTGGTCGTGCTTTCAGCCCCGCTGGCTGGAGCCAATGCAGTCAAGCACCATCCATCGCCCTATCTGGCTCTGCATGGTGATGACCCTGTCGACTGGCATCCCTGGGGCGCTGAGGCGCTGGAAAAAGCGCGTAAGGAGAACAAGCTGATCTTCGTGTCGGTGGGATACTTCTCTTGTCACTGGTGTCATGTCATGCAGCGTGAATCGTTCTCGGACAAGGATGTTGCCGCTGTATTGAACCGACACTATGTCTCGATCAAGGTCGATCGAGAGCTCAACCCCGCACTCGATGGCAGGTTGATGGCATTCGTGCAGGCGACCACTGGCCGTGGCGGCTGGCCGATGAACGTATTTCTGACGCCCGATGGCTACCCCATCGCTGGGTTGACCTATGCACCGCCGGCGCGGTTCATGCGTATTGTCGAAGATCTGCAGCAACGCTGGCACACATCACGGGATGAGCTGGAGGCGGCGGCACGTGATGTCGATGCGGTACTGGCGGAACGGCGCGCAGCTGAAAACCGGGTGCTCGAAGGTGAGCAGTCGCTGCAACAATGGAAGCAGCCGTTGCTCAAGGCGCTGATGCGTGTGGCGGATACCATGAAGGGTGGTTTCGGCGATCAGGCCAAATTTCCGTCGGTACCCCAGCTGTGGGCGCTATTGGCGCTTGGGGAGGACGATGACATCGCTGAGTTTCTGCAGCTGACGCTCGATACGATGGCATCTCACGGGCTCCACGATGCAGTCGGTGGTGGGTTTTTTCGCTATACCGTTGATCCGGACTGGGAGACGCCACACTATGAAAAAATGCTCTACACCAACGCCATGCTCGCGATGCTCTATGCGCGTGCCGCCAAACGTTTCGATAACCCCTATTACCACGACATCGCGCGCGATACCTTGCACTTCATGGATCGGGAGATGCGTGCGCCTGGTGGGGCCTATATCGCCAGTCTGTCCGCGGTTGATGAGAACAATGTGGAGGGGGGCTACTACCTGTGGAGCCAGAAACAGCTGCGCAAACAGCTGGCGGCAGAGGAAATGGATCTGGTCAATGTTGGCTGGGCCATGGATCGCTACGAGGATGGCGACACCGAGGTATTGCCTTGGCAAGTGGTTGATTTGGATACGTTGGCACAACAATTCGATTTGTCTCGGGAGGTGCTCGCACACAAATTGGCGACGATTCGCCACAAGCTGCAGCAGGCCCGAAAGGCGACCAGGGGCTTGCCCCGTGACGACAAGCGTCTGGCGGCCTGGAATGGCATGGCCCTGGTTGCGCTTTCCGAGGTGGCGAGTGACAAAGTCTTGCGAGCCCACGGCGCCAGGCTCAAGGCTTTTATCAAGACCGTTCTGTGGCAAGAGGGCATGTTACTGCGCGCGGTCGATGGCAAAGGGCGATCAATGGGCGCAGGTGGCCTCGCTGACTATGCCTGGACTGCGCTGGGGATGCTGCGCTGGTCGGCCGCCACCAATGACCCATCCGCAGCCCAGTTGGGGCATCAACTCGTGCATGCAGCTTGGCGCCGCTTCCACACCCCGCAGGGATGGCGGGAAACGGAACAAACACTGCTGCCGATGCCGCTCTACCAGCGTCACCTCCCGGATGGCGCGTTACCATCTGCAGAAGCCATACTATTGCGCGCAACGCGCTTGAGTCTTCGTGCAAAACCTGACAAGGCGTTACAAAAACAACTGGATCGCGTATTGGCGACGCCAACCCAGCAACTTGAGGATGGGTTCTACTGGTATGGATCATTGATTGCAGCTGCATTCGCTGAAGGGCAGGGGTAGCGCGCTTATTGACCCGGTAATCAACAGTTTGTCATGCCTTGTTGATTGCACGCCCTTGCCGATCGGCTATATTGCGCGGAATCTCTTGATGGACAAGGGCTTACATCGGCTGGTGCCGATGATGTCGCGGCGCTGCGCCACGATTAAACCAGCAATCCTTATTGCCGGGTTAATCGCATGATATTTGTCATGGCGATGGTAAAAAGCCTGCTCAGCGGTTGCCGTGCCGCGCTGTTCGCTCTTTCACCGTGTCACTAACCGGGGTATATTCCGCCGCTGGGTAATTATTTGACCCGATACCACTGCCTCGGTGTGTGCTGCAGTGACACTCGGTGATCGGAGAACGGAGGAAAACAATGGTCACTTTTGATTTGCTGAATGAACAGAATCACAAAATTTCTGAGCTGATCAATATTCTCGATGTGCTGATCCGTGATCGTGCGTCGCTCGACAATCAGGTGGTCAGTGAAATGTTTTTCCGTTTCGTTGATGCCGTCAAAGAGCATCTCAGCCTCGAAGACACAGCGGTTTACACTTGTTTGATTACCCATCGAGACAGTGATATCAACAACACTGCCAAACTGTTCATGTCGGGCGCTTCCGAAATTCGCCGCATTTTCGATAAATATGTACGGACCTGGACGCGCAAGAAGCGGCTCCATGTGGCCGACCACGACAAGTTCATCAAGGAAACAACCGAAATGTTCGATATTGTGCTGAACCGGGTTCAGGATGAGAGCGAGAAGCTCTATCCACTCCTGCGCAAGATCGAGGACTGCGGCATCCACTAGCCCCGTATTTCGAGCGGGGTCAGGATCGACGTGGCAAAAAGCAAGAAAGTTGCAAACAAAAACGGGGCGCTCAAGGCGCCCCGTTTTTGTCTGCTCGATCACCCGCAGTCAGAAAGACGTCAGATCCCCAGTTTGGTGACTTCCAGTCCTTCCTTCAATGCTTCGAGCTGCTCCGGGTCGAACAGCTTGGTGCCAGGCTGGGTAACCGCGCCACTGCCACAGGCAAGCCCCTGAAGCAGGATCTCTTCTGCCGGCAGACCATCGACCAGACCCGCAAGAAGGCCGCCTACCATCGCATCTCCCGCACCAACCGAGCACATGACACGGATCTTCGGTGCCGGCGCATAGTAGCTGTCGTCATCGTTGACAAAAACAGCGCCATCCGCACCCATCGAGACACAGACGTTCGCGACGCCACCACGTTGGAGCTGTCGTGCCTGCTCTGCAATGGCTTCTACATTTGGCAGTGCCTTGCCGCTGGTGATCTCGAGTTCGTAGACGTTGGGCTTGATCAGAAAAGGTTTGCTGTCGAGCGCGCTGATGAGCATATCGTCCTTGGTGTCGAGTACGACTTTGGCGCCTTGTTCGCGGAGTTTCGCGCTCAGCTTTGCATACATGTCCGGGGCGATGCCGGGTGGCACGGAGCCGGTCAGCACGCCGTAGCCATCGCCTGCGAGTTTGAGGAAGCGCCGGGTGATCGTGGTGATCTCTGCACTGCTGATGTTTGAGGGGGCGATGCCGCTGATTTTGAATTCGGTGGGTGGTCGTCGTTGCTGGATGGTACTGTTGATGCGTGTCTCACCATCGACAGAGATACTTTCCGGGATGATGCCTTCCAGTGCGAGCAAGTGCTTGAGCATCGCGCCGCTTTCACCGCCGAGGATGCAGCAGGTGTGGGCTTCCTTGTGCAGTTTTTTCAATGCGCGTGAAACATTGATGGCGTTACCGCCGGCATCGTAGCGGGCATGTTTTGCTTTTGTCTTTCGAAACGGTACGAGCTCGGAGACCAGGTAGGACAGGTCGATGGCGGGGTTGAGGGCCAGCGTTGCGATGGGCTTGTTGTCTGCCATGGTTAGAATCCCAGAGTGTGTTTTTTCAGGATGAGGCTGCGACCAGTCATGTTGACTGGTTTGGACAGGCCGAGCAGTTCGAGTACGGTGGGTGCAATATCGGCGAGTCCCCTGCCGGTTCCCAGTTGTACTTCACCCGCGCCGATCAACAGAAAGGGCACGGGATAGGCGGTGTGCTGTGTATGTGGCTCTCCCGTCAGCGGGTCGACCATTTCATCACAGTTTCCGTGATCTGCGGTCAACATGATACGGAATCCATGTGCTTTTGCGGCCTCGATCACGCGATATACCTGGGTGTCGAGTGCCTCGACCGCCTGCACAACGGCGTTCAGGTCCGCAGTATGTCCGACCATGTCGCCATTGGCGAAGTTCACCAGTACGAAGTTGTATTTCTCCGATTCAATGGCCTCGATCACGCGATCGGCGACTTTGGGTGAGCTCATCTCCGGCAACTGATCATAGGTGGCGACTTCGGGCGAGGGGATGACCTCGCGATCTTCGCCGGGAAAGGGCTTCTCCCAGCCGCCATTGAAAAAGTAGGTGACATGCGGAAATTTCTCGGTCTCAGCACAGTGAAACTGCTTCATGCCAGCGTTGCTGATGACCTCAGCCAGCACCTTCTTCGGATGGGTTGGCGGAAACAGGACTGGAAACGGAAAGCGCGCATTGTACTGGGTCATGCAGGTGATGGGGCGCGCACCCACATCGCCTCGATCGAAATCAGAGAAATCAGGCAGGCCGATGGCTGCCGCCAGTTGGCGTGCCCGGTCACTGCGGAAGTTGAAGAACAAGACATGCTCGCCATCCTTGATCAGCGGTGACTTGGGGTGATCGATGACTGCTGGTTTCAGGAATTCGTCGGTTTCGCCGCGTGCGTAGCCTTTTTCGATCGCTTCACGCGGGGAGCTGGCGCGATCGCCAGACCCCAGCACGATGGCGCGCCAGGCACGTTCGGTACGTTCACGATGTTTGGCGCGATCCATTGCCCAATAGCGCCCGCAGACAGTGGCAATATAACCGCTGCCAAGGTCTTCGAGTGTCTTTTCAACCTGTTCCAGGTAACTCAGCGCAGATTTTGGTGGTGTATCGCGACCATCGGTGATCATGTGGATCACCGGCTCGACCCCTGCCTTGACGATGATGGGCAGCAGGTCGAGCAGGTGGGCGATATGGGAATGTACGCCGCCATCGGAAATGAGGCCGACCAGATGCACGCGCGGGCCGCTGTTCATCAGCGCTTGCCAGTCTGGGTGCTCTTCCAGGTCGCCGTCGTGAATAGCCTCGGCGATTCTCAGTAATTCCTGTTCCAGAACCCGCCCCGAGCCCATGGTCAGGTGACCCACTTCCGAATTGCCGAATTGGCCATCGGGCAAGCCGACAGCATGACCTGATGCCTGTAGCAGGGTGTGAGGGCTGGTAGCAAAATACTCATCCAGATGGGGCGTGTGTGATTGCGCCCAGGCGTTGTACTTACGACTGGGGTTGACGCCAAAACCGTCAAAGATAATGAGTAGTACTGAGTTCGCGTTCACTGCGTTTCCTGTCATTTTATTGTCGCGTTATTGTACGCGCCGAGCGCCGTTGCGGCAGCTATTACTTTCCGCAGGGCCAACATGTTGATGCAAGGGGCGAACCCTGTTTGGTTGCCTCTTCCTGAGTAGGTGTCACCTTCTGCATGGGATGGCGATCGGTACTTCATTTGTCGCCGAGGAGGTCTTTCAGCCCGGCGAAAGGGTTGTGTGTTGCCCCCTGTTGCTGCGGATCCCCATCAGCGTGGCCGGAAGCCGCTGCAATGTGGTCCTCGTAGCGGGAATGCTCGTTGTCGTGGCAGTAGACGCACAATAACTCCCAGTTGCTGCCATCGGGTGGGTTGTTGTCGTGGTTGTGATCGCGGTGGTGCACTGTCAGTTCGCGCAGGTTTTTGTGGTTGAACTCGCGCCCGCAGCGTCCGCAAACCCAGGGGTACATTTTCAGCGCCTGCTCGCGGTAGCCACGTTCGCGTGCTTCCATCTCCTGGCGGGCACGGGCGACGATACGTGCCTGCTTTTCCGCGGCCGATTCCTCGATTGCCATATCACAAGGCTCCAAAACGATAGTACGGATGTACGATCATACTGGTGGGAGGCCTTGTATTTCAATCGGGTGCTGAAGGTGGGCGTGAGGCGAGCAATGGCAGGACGAAAAAAACCCGGTGCAGCTTGCGCTGCCCGGGTTGGAATATGCCCGATGAATAGAGGCGTTTTGCTTTTGTTATTGTTGTTGTACGCCGCAAATTATACCGAGTCTAACTGCCTTGACGCGTACGCCCGTCACGCTCGATATGGGGACGAGGCTGCGTGATTGTCCAGCTTGTGAATGGGCCTCAGTCAGTGTGTCGGAGCGGCGAATAGCTGCCGCCCCGAAACAAGCTTCATGGTCAATGGAGATCGTAACCGCGCTCCTCATGGGAGGCGATATCGAGGCCTTCGGTCTCGTCTTCGGGCGAGATACGCAGCCCGACCATCATATCGACGATCTTGAGCAGCACCCAGGAGATCACTGCGGTATAGACCAGCACGGAGACAATGCCAATGAGCTGCACCTTGAGCTGTTCAGGGATTGAGGTGATGCCATCAGCGAAACCCTGACCGCTGAACAGGCCCAGCTGAGTCGAGGCGAAGATACCGGCGAGAAAGGTACCCAGCATGCCGCCGACACCGTGAACCGGGAAGACATCCAGCGAGTCATCGATCTTCAGCACCCGCTTGATGTACATGGTGGCATTGAAGCAAATGAAGCCGGCGAGGATGCCGATGATCAGTGCTGCCGCCGGCCCAACGAAACCTGAAGCAGGGGTGATGGTGCCTAATCCCGCCACCATGCCGGTAACGGTGCCGAGCACGGTAGGTTTCTTGAACTTGATCCATTCGATGAACATCCAGGTCATCGCCCCCGCTGCGGCGGAGATGTGCGTGACCAGCATAGCCATCGCCGCGTCCCCGTTGGCTGCCAGTGCGCTGCCACCGTTGAAGCCAAACCAGCCAACCCATAGCATGCCGGCGCCGATCACAGTCAGTGTCATGTTGTGCGGCATCATTGGTGTTGTTGGAAAGCCGCGCCTGGGGCCAAGCATGATCGCTGCTACCAGCGCCGCGACGCCAGCAGTGATATGCACCACCGTGCCACCGGCAAAGTCGAGCAGGCCCATGCTGCCGAGCCAGCCACCACCCCATACCCAGTGTGTCACGGGTGCGTAGACGGCGAGCAACCAGAGGCTGGAGAAAATCACCACAGCTGAAAACTTCATCCGCTCGGCAAAACCGCCGACGATCAGCGCTGGCGTGATGATGGCGAAAGTCATCTGGAACAGCGCAAACAGGGATTCAGGGATACCGCCTGAGAGCGTGTCCTCGCCGATGCCGGCAAACATCACTTTCGACAGCCCGCCGATAAATGCATTGCCATCGGCGAATGCGAGGCTATAGCCGGCAATGAGCCAGAGCATTGTCATCAGTCCCGCGATCACGAAACACTGCATCAGCACGGACAGGACATTTTTGGTGCGAACCAGGCCACCGTAGAATAGTGCAAGGCCCGGCAGGGTCATGAACAGCACCAGTGCCGTAGAGGTCAGTATCCAGGCGGTATCAGCAGCGTTCAGTGTGGCCTCGTCGGCCAGCAACAGACCGGGCAGCAGGAAGAAGCACAGCGCCATGATCAAGCGTTGGGAAAGCAAGCGAGTTTTCAAGGGAGTCTCCAGTCGGGGTGGAATGAAACGTGGCTGAAGGGGCTACTCCGCGATGTGCATGGCGGGCAGCCCTGGTGGCACATCAGAGGGCGTTGGGCCCGGTTTCCCCGGTACGGATGCGCACCACATGCTCGATTGGGCTGACAAAGATTTTGCCATCGCCGATCTTACCGGTTGCTGCCGCTTTCTGAATGGTTTCGACCACGTTATCGACCATGCCCTCGTCGACGGCGATCTCCATCTTGACCTTGGGGAGAAAGTCGACGACGTATTCGGCGCCGCGGTAGAGTTCGGTATGGCCTTTCTGGCGACCGAAGCCTTTGACTTCCGTAACGGTGATACCCTGGACGCCGATCTCCGACAACGCCTCCCTGACGTCGTCCAGCTTGAACGGCTTGATAATGGCGGTAATCAGTTTCATCGCATTCTCCTTGTGTTATGTAAAAGGAATGAACGCAATTTACAGCGCGATCAGGCGGATGTCACTACCCAACATCGGTTCCGGTGCTGCGGTATTCCGGCGGGCTTGGGGCATCCGTGCCATACTCGAAGTGAATAAGCCAGTTTTAGCTCTGATTAACCAGTGACTAATTGGGTGTAACTAGAGTTTACAATTATCAGTAAACAAAAGAGCGACATGCTCGGATGTACGACTGCTGATGTGGATATCGGCAGGAAGACGCCCGAGACGAGGTTCGTCTGAGGAAGTGGCATGTCTGGACACAAGCGCCTGTTGGTGGATGGCCAACCTGCTCGAAGGACTACTTCCCGAAAGGATTCGGAAACGCATCGTCAGTTCAAACAGCTCGTCGCTGAGTTGGAAATATTGCTGCGGGAGTTTCACAAGGGGGGCAATCCTGCACCGATGCCGACGCTAAAGCTCGCGAATTGGGCGAGTGAAACGCTCAACCTGTACCTGGCGGAAGCGGAGCGGCTTGAAGAAGAGCTGAGCACATTCGAACAGCGCTACGGTCGCGTGATTGGCGATTTGACCAGGATCCTGCGTGATTTGCTGGACTCGCCCGAGAATCAGGCGCTTCTGAACAAGTACCGTCGCTATAGCCTGCGAGGTGAAATCCCGGCCGCAATGAATGCTACAGAGCCTGGAGCACACAAGGCGTTCTTTATCGATACAATGACGAAATCGTCCCCACAGACCCTCGCGCAACCGGTTGCTGGCGCCAGTCCAGAACCCATTGAAACTGCCCAGCCACAGAACATTTTGCAAGGGAGCGGTGAAGATGCCGCGTACCGTTATTCGATAAGGTTGCTTGGGGGTTTTTCGATGCAACATAGCGATGGCACCCCAATTACAGCGCCGGTTGGTAAGGCGGGACAGATTCTCAAGTACCTGATCGTCCACCGGAATCTGCGGATACTGCGCGATGTTCTGATGGATCGGTTCTGGCAGCGTCATGACCCGGACAGTGCGCGGAACAATCTGAATGTCGCGATCTATGGTTTGAGAAAGGTCATGAAGCAGGAGGGTGTCTCAGAGCCTTGTATCATCTATCGCGATGGGGGGTATCAGATCGACCCTGAGGTGCGAATCTGGGTCGATGTCGATGCGTTCAATGCAAGCATCAGCCGGGCACGAGAATTGGAATCCCATCATGAGTATGACGCAGCATTTCATGAATATGCGCGCGCCGACGGATTCTACCGAGGCGAGTTTCTGCCTGATGACCTTTATGATGAATGGACAATCTCCATTCGCCGGGATCTCACGGAAAAATATATCACCATGTGTCGCTACATGGCCGACTTTTTGCTGAAAAAGTATGACTATGATGCCGCGCTCGCAATGACGCGGCGGCTACTTCAGATCGAACCCTGTGATGAAGCTGTTCATCGCCAGATCATGATGATTCATGCCCAATCAGGCCAGCGACACCTCGCGGTACGCCAATACAACCTCTGCAAGGAGACCTTGGCAAAGGAACTCGGCATCGAGCCAGAACTACAGACTACCCGTCTGTTGGCAGAAATTCGAAGCGCTAAGTGATCATTGCAATACGTGTTTGAACGTTCAAAACCTGTGCAACTGACCGGTTATTTCTGACTCAAGGTTCGGAGTACAGGTAAGCAGGGCTGCCTATTTTTTTGGCCCAAAGGGATTGGAGGTAGCTCCCAAATTGACTCCAGTGAATCAAGACATGACATTGACGCGGCCACGTCAACGGAAAATCAATATCAAAGCTCTCGGGCTAACCGTCCATTAAGTCTTTTGCGCTAGGGTAGTGTCATGCAACCTAATTCAGGCGCTTTCAGCATATGGGGAAAAAATCTGACAGTGACAGCTCCCAAACTGCGGAAGACTGGCAGCCCATTTCAACCTTCATTGTGGAATATCAGCAGCAAGTCATTAGCGTCGAAGTCGGCAAGCCTCTTGTTCGCTACAGGAGTGTGCTGCATAACCTCGAACAGGGGGACGGTGCTGAATGGGAAGGGCTGGTAGAACACGAGCTAGCGGAGTGGGTGTTGTCGCGAACAGCGGAAACGGCGGGCAATGCGTATCAGCAACAGCTGCCGGACAAGGGTGATGGTGTCGTGCGGATGCCCGTACGATTCAGTCTTGAAAAAGTCGAGGCAGGATCGAATGACGCATTCCATGCCATCTGCATCAAAGATGGTGTTTTCAGCGGCTATGTATCTCATGCCCACCCCCTGGATATCAAAGTTCATGTGCACGTTGCCGGAATGGATGTCAACGACAAAGTGGGCTGCTGTATGGTCGGTTTTTCAGCTTTACGCATCAGTGATGGAAAACGGTTTTTTCTTGGCTGGTCGCCACTGGACAAGAAATGGAGTTCAAAAACATCGGTTGAGATAAAGGGGGTTCGACTCCAGCGAGGAGCCTATACATTACGTGTGACGGCAGTGTTGGAAAACTGTCGGCCACGTCTTGCTGTCATGGAGGCGTCGATTCTTGTGGTGGTTTAGTATGGCATTCCATGCGGAGATGTTTGCGTGAGCCGTATTAATTTCTCCTGAATATATTCTCAAATATTGCGACAGATATTTGGTGAGTGGAATGCTCTTCTTGGCATGAAGGTGCAATGAATAATATATCGGTGATGATGAAATATATTACTCATTATTTTCTCCATTTTAATTATTCTCTAATTCGTTATCGATATGGTAAGCACAGTCAAGGCGTTAATGGCTTGGCAGCAGTTTCAGGTCATCAGGGTCTGGAAGTGTTTATTTTCAATAATGGAAGAGGAAGTAAAAATGGCACATTGCAGCATTCAATTACCTGACGGTTTCTGTGACCAAATCTCTGCGGATATGCATGTTCATCTGTACGAGATTCCGGGTGATTCACCGGTAAATGTCATCAAGCGCGACCAAAGTTACCGTGTGGTTGTCCATATCGAACTTAGTGCGCAGCTCAAGCGTTTGCTCTGCGGCCAATGGTGTGTCTCGGTCATGGCTGAGGGCGCTGGAACGGCAGGGGAACGTAAAGATGTGAAACGTGTCCGCATGAACAATTGCAGTGACGCGATGGATGAGGTTGTATTTAATCTTGATGGCAGCTGGTTCACGCCGGGTAGTGACAATACCGGGCCAGTGGCCGAAGGCGGCTGCGGCGACGTGTTCAATCTGACTGTCACCGCCATCGCACTCGACGGCTGTGAGGGCGAGCCGATTGGTATTGCAGGTTTCTGCACCCTGGGTCCCGTCATGGTCTATGGCTGAAATCGGTCAGCATGTCGGATGGCTGCGGAATTTTTCCGCAGCCATGGATGTAAGAGGCAGGGCTAGCCCTGTCTCCCTTCCTTCAACACCGCCTCGATAATCCCACTGGTCGATTGCCCTGCGACGAAGTCGGTGACAATCACCTTCCCGCCGTTGGCGCTGACGCAGTGGCCGCCAGCGATCTGTTCCGGGCGGTAGTCTCCGCCTTTGATGAGGATGTCTGGTAGCAGTTTGCAGATCAGGCGTTCCGGGGTGTCTTCGCTGAAGGGGACGACCCAATCGACGGATCTGAGGCCGGCGAGGACTTCCATGCGTTGTTGCAGCGGGTTGATGGGGCGGCTGCTGCCTTTCAGGCGGCGTACCGATTCGTCGGCATTGACGGCAACGATAAGGCGGTCGCCATGGCTGCGCGCTTGTTCGAGATAGCGGATGTGGCCGGCATGGAGGATGTCGAAGCAGCCGTTGGTCATGACGATAGTCTCGCCGGCCTGGCGGGCGTGGCGGATTTCGTCGAGCAGCAGGTCTTCGCTGATGATGCCGTTGTTGCTGGCGATATCGGGTTGCAGCGCTTTGTGCAGTTCTACCGGCGAGACGGTTGCGGTGCCGAGTTTACCGACGGCGATGCCGGCGGCATGGTTGGCGAGGCGTGCGGCGTCATTGAGGTTGCAATCGGCGGCGAGTGCGGCAGCCAGTACCGCGACGACGGTGTCGCCTGCGCCGGTCACATCATAGACCTCGCGCGCATGGGTAGGGAGGTGCAGTGGTGGTTCTCGTTGTTGCAGCAGCGTCATGCCTTTTTCGCTGCGTGTGATCAGCACTGCGTCCAGCGCCAGTGTGTCGCACAGGTTCAGGCCCTTGTCGCACAGCTCATCGTCGGAGCGGCAGGGACCGACAACCGCCTCGAATTCGGCCATATTGGGCGTGACCACCGTGGCATGGCGGTAGCGGTCAAAATCCAAGCCTTTCGGATCGACGACAACTTTCTTGTCGGCGGCGCGTGCTCGTTCGATGAGCGTTGCTGCCTGATTCAGCGTGCCCTTGGCGTAGTCGGAGAGAATCACGATATCGGCAGTGGGCAGTTGCGCGTCAAACTGCTGATGCAGGTGATGGCTGTCGATATCGTCGGCTGCTTCCTCGAAGTCGAGGCGAATGAGTTGCTGATGCCGGCTCAGCACGCGGAGTTTGGTGATTGTCGGGTGACCATCGATCCGGCTGAAATGGCATTGCACACCGGGCTGGTTTTCCAGGCAGTGCTGCAAGGCGTCGGCGGCTTCATCGTTGCCGGTGATGCCGAGCAGTTGTGCCTGCCCACCCAGCGCGGCGATGTTCAGCGCCACATTGCCCGCACCACCGGCACGATCTTCCAGCTCGCTGATGCGCACGACCGGTACCGGCGCTTCGGGGGAAATGCGTGAAGTCGCGCCCTGCCAGTAGCGGTCGAGCATGACATCCCCGGCAATGAGGATGTTCAGACCGGAGAAGTCGGGCAGGCGGAGTGACATCCGTGGCTCAGTCGCCGGCGCTCATGCGGTAGCGCGCACCACAGTAAGGGCAGGTCGCTATTGCACCGGGTGTTTCGTCGATAGCCAGGAAAACACGGGGATGTGATGCCCACAGCTTGTCGTCATCTCCAGGGCAGTGCAGCGGAAGATCCGCAGCGGTGATGGGGATCTCACGCGTGCTGGGGGTGGCGGTATTGCTCATGTCCAAAGGCTCCGGAGGATCAGGCGACGGGGGTCAGCCAGTGGTTGAATTTCTCGACACGGCCGTGGACGACGTCGAAATAGAGGGATTGCAGCTTTTCGGTGATTGGGCCGCGTGTGCCGTTGCCGACGGGGCGGTTGTCGAGCTCGCGGATTGGGGTCACCTCGGCCGCAGTGCCGGTGAAAAAGGCTTCGTCAGCGATGTAGATTTCGTCCCGGGTGATGCGTTTTTCGACGATGTCGATGCCCAGCTCGGCGGCGAGCTGAAACAGCGTGTTGCGGGTGATGCCGTTCAGCGCGGAGGTGAGGTCAGGTGTGTAGATGACGCCGTCGCGAATGACGAAGATGTTTTCGCCGCTGCCTTCGGCGACGAAGCCCTCGACATCGAGCAGCAGCGCTTCGTCGTAACCGTCCTGCACGGCTTCCTGCAACGCCAGCATCGAGTTGATGTAATGGCCGTTGGCCTTTGCCTTGCACATGCTGATATTGACGTGATGGCGGGTGAACGACGAGGTTTTGATGCGGATGCCTTTTTCCATGTTTTCCGCGCCGAGGTATGAGCCCCATTCCCAGGCGGCGACGATGACATGCACCTTGAGGTTGTCGGCACGCAGACCCATGCCTTCAGAGCCGTAGAACATCATGGGCCGGATGTAGGCTGAGTCGAGATTGTTCTCGCGTACCGCCGCAATCTGCGCCGCGTTGATCTCGTCGCTGCTGAACGGGCAGTTCATGCTCATGATCTTGGCCGAGTCGAATAGGCGACGGGTGTGCTCTGGCAGGCGGAAGATCGCCGTGCCCTGGTCGGCATGGTAGGCGCGCACGCCCTCGAATACGCCCATGCCGTAGTGCAGCGTGTGCGTCAGCACATGTACTTGTGCCTCGCGCCAGGGAACCATTTCCCCGTCGAACCAGATCAGACCGTCGCGATCAGCCATGGACATCGTCAGCAATCTCCGCAAAGTATTGTGATAGTGGCTCGGAACCTGTCCGAGCCACCAAGCTTGTTGTGATCGGCCAGCCTCGACCGTCAGCTTTCCAGGAAGCGTTGCCAGCAGTGCCGCACCAGCTCGCGTTCTTGGATAAAGGCGTCAGCAGGCAGTCGTGCCGACTTGCCCTGCAAGTTGAGCCGGTGGATTTTATCACGCATTGCGCGATATGCATCTATCAGCTGCTGCGCCGTTTCCGGATCGACAATGCCGGTATCCGCGAGGGTGACGAGAATGCGGATATTGTCGGTCCAGCGCGTCAGCTGCGGATGCTCGGCGGCATGGGCCAGCACGAGGTATTGCACGATGAACTCGATATCGGTGATGCCGCCGGGTGATTTCTTCAGGTCGAAGAAATCGGCATCCAGCACCTTGTGTTCCTGCCACATGGTTGTACGCATTTTGCGTACTTCGGTGCGCAGCGATGCCCGATCGCGGGGTTGTGACAAAACGGTTGCGCGCAGTGCGTTGAACGATGCCGACAATTCCGCTGCACCTGCCACCGGGCGGGCGCGCACCAGCGCCTGATGCTCCCAGATCCAGGCCTCGTTTTCCTGATATTGACGAAACGCCTCCAGGCTGGAGACCAGTAAACCGGATTTGCCGCTCGGGCGCAGCCGGGTATCGACCTCATAGAGTTCGCCGGCGGCTGTCAGCGTCGTCAGCAGACTGATGATGCGGGCGGCAAGGCGGGAGAAGAAGATGGCGTTGTCAACGCTGCGCTCGCCGTTCGTGTGCTGCTGCGTACCTTGTGAGTCGTGGATGAACACGATGTCGAGATCGGACTGGTAGCCCAGTTCATAGCCCCCCAGTTTGCCGTAACCGACGATGATGAACTCGGCCCGATGGCGTTCATTATCCAGCTGGTATTCCGGCTCACCGTGGCGTGCGGCTGTTTTTTGCCAGGCCAGTGCCAACACCTTCTCCAGCGTCACCTCGGCGATCCAGCTGAGGTGGTCGCTCACTTTCATCACCGGCAGCGCGCCAACGATGTCGGCAGCGGCGACGCGGAATACCTGTGCATGTTTGAAATGGCGCAGTTGATCCATCACCTGCTCTTCGTCATCGTCCGAAATGCGCTCGAACTGTTCCGCCAGCATCTGTTGTAGCCCCTCACGGTCGGGCGGGTGGTACAGCGCCTCGGGGCTGATCAGTTCGTCCAGCAGGATCGGGTGTTTCGCCAGGTACTCACCCACCCAAGGGCTGGCGGAAGACAGCCGGATCAGTTGTTCGAGCACCTGGGGCTGCTCCACCAGTAACGACAGATAGACGGTGCGCCGGGCGATGCCGGCCAACAGATCCAGCAGGCGGGTCAGCGTGTCGTCGGGGTTGTCCGTGGCAGCCACGCTGGCGAGCAATGTTGGCACGACACGGTTGAGCCGGCCACGCCCGTCTTCCGACAGAGCCTGAATGCGGCGATCATCGTGAAAGCCGCGCAGTGCCTTCAGGCTGTCGTCGGGGCGCTGGAAACCAGCGGCCAGCAGATAGGCGCTGGCATCGACCGCCTCGTGTCCGTCCAGCGCCAGCCACAGCGTTTCCATGCTCTGCAACAATGGATCGGCTGCGGTGGTTTCTTCGTTGCCGAATACCTGCTCGAAGTGGTGGCTGACTCGTTCCCGGTGAACGTTCAAGGCGGTGTAGAAGCTGTCCCAGTCATCGAAACCCATGCCGACGGCAATCCGTATGCGCTCGTCGTCCTGCTCCGGCAGCTTGTGGGTCTGCTGGTCATTGACCATTTGCAGATGGTTCTCGGCGATGCGCAGGAAGCGGTAGGCGGCCAGCAGTTCGTCACTGGCCTGTGGTGGCAGCAATCCGCGTTCGCCAAGATAGTGCAGCGTCGGCAGCAGATGCGGGCTGCGCAGGTGGCGGTCGCGCCCGCCGTAGGTGAGCTGGAAGACCTGGGTGATGAATTCCACCTCGCGAATACCACCCGGCCCGGTTTTGAGGTTGTCGCCCTGACCCTTGCGCGCGGCTTCGATGCTGATCAGTTGCTTCATTTCACGCATCGAAGCGAGGCTGCCGTAATCCAGATAGCGGCGGTAGATGAAGCCTTCCAGTCGTTGCAGCAGTTGCTGGCCCGCAGCCTTGTCGCCGGCGATCACACGCGCTTTCAACAGCGCATAACGCTCCCATTCCCGGCCGTGGTGCTGGTAGTAGGCCTCCATGGCGTTGAAGTGTGTCACCAGTGCACCCGAGGCGCCAAATGGCCGCAAGCGCATATCGACGCGAAACACGAAGCCGTCAGCGGTTTGACTGTGCAGTGCGTTGATCAGCCGTTGTCCCAGCCGGGTGAAGAACTGGCTGTTATCCTGCGGGCGCGGCCCATCGGTCGTGCCCGCGTTGGGGTAGGCGAAGATCAGGTCTATATCGGAAGAGAAATTCAGCTCGCGGCCGCCCAGCTTGCCCATGCCGAGCACGATCAGCTGCTGGCGATTGCCTTCGCTGTCGCGCGGCACGCCCGCGCTCTGCTGGCAGTGGTCGTGGTAGAGCCATGTCAGCGCCTGATCGACCAGCACATCGGCGAGATCGGAACAGGCGAGCATGGTTTCTTCCAGGTCGGCCAGCCCCAGCAGGTCACGCCAGGCGATGCGAAACATCTCCGTGTTACGCAGCTTGCGCAGCAGAGCCAGCAAGCCGGGTTCATCGGTGACGGTGGCGAACATCGCCGCCATGTGGCTGCGGAACCGCTCGCTGTCGTGTTGTTCTTTCAGCCGCCCGGACTGCCAGAGCACGATGAAATCATCCGGGCGGCGGCTGCACCAGTTGGCAGCGAAATCGCTGAGGCTCCAGACTTGGCGTAGTGCTTCCTGAGCGGTGCCGTCGAGTGAGGCGAAAAAGTCGTGTGCAGAGATCAGATCCTGCCAGCGTTGCTGTGTGCGCGTTTGGAAGGTATCAGGCAGATGGGTGATTGCTGCGTTGTCAGGCATGATATTCCTGTTGTCTGTTGCAGGCATGATAGTGGAAGCCGCCAGGGAAGAATACTGTCTCAACGTCCATTCTCTGCTCGCGGACGTACCCATTAGATGAAACGTTGCTGCCTGTTGTTGACGATCTGTCTGCTGGCGTGGCCTGTGCTGCTGGTTGGCACCGAATCACCGCGCACGAGCGGTCCTGCGCGGGTGTACCAGACTTGGGGCGACTACGAAACCATCAAGGCGTTTCTGCTTGCCGAAATCCGGGGGCGGGGCCTGGTCATCAACCGCATCGGTGATGTCAACGACATGCTGGGCCGCACGGCGGGTGCCGTGGGCGCGACGATCACGGCTTACCAAAATGCCGAGGCGATTCTGTTTTGCAAGGCCGATCTGTCGCACAACATCACCAACGCCAACATTCACAATATCGTGCTATGCCCGTATTCGATCGTGATCTATGAGCCGCGATCCCGGCCGGGTACGATTTTTCTCGGCTATCGGAGCACGGGCAACGAATTCCCTGCCGTCCGCATTATCAATCGGCTGCTCGATGAGATCATTCAGCAGGTCGTCGACATGTGACAGGGAGACGCGTAGCCTGAGATGATGCCATCCGGAGGGAGCGTCACCGTGCAGTTCACTCGTCATCTTGTCATGCTGATACTCGCATCCGGGGTTGCCAGTGGTGAAGACTTCTCCCATGCAGTCCCGATGCTGGAGAAAGGCACCGCGACATACTATGTCGTGGCTACGGTCGGTGGGCAGACGGTCGATTTGCTGGTAGATACTGGCGCCGGGTATGCAACATTGAACCGAAATATCATCGCGCTATTACGCAGTGCTGGCGTGGCACAGCGCGGTGGTGCCATTGAAGCGGTGCTGGCCAATGGTCAATCGATCGAGCTGCCGATTTATCTCATCAGTGAGATGGATCTCGGGGGCTGTGTGGTGAGAAACGTCGAAGTGGCACAAACGCCACCGAATGCGCGCAATCTGCTGGGCTTGAGCGTACTCAGGCAGACCGCGCCGTTCAGTTTTTCGCTGGAGCCCGCCGAACTTCGCTTGAGCCACTGTGCCGATGTTGTCCCCCGGAATGAAGACGATGCCGCGCTATGCTCTGGTCAGCCTAACTCGGCGGGTGGCAAGCAGCCGCGGTGAGGAATCCGGGTTAACCCAGTGCTTCCCGCGGCAAGACCTGTCCATTTTTGCAGACCACGATTTCGCCTTCTGCCAGCGCCACCCAGTTTTCTTTCGTCAGCGGTACGCTGGCGGCCATGAACGCCTTTTGGCCGGGTGCTTTCGACGACAGGATCAGGCCGTTGATCGGCAGATGCTTCGATTTCGCCTCGCAGCTGCGGCAGAGCCAGTAGAGGCCGGGTGGGCGTGGTGCTTCGTTGGCGGACTGGCTGCGTTTGTGGTCATGCAGAAAAACGTATTCGCCATCCGAATAGATGAAATTGGCGGTGCCCAGCGGGCGCAGGTCGCGGGCGAATTCGGCAATGCAGGTATAGCGCTGCCGCAGATCGGGAGTGCCGGGCTGCGCCCACAGTGCCTGCAACCGCTGCAGCAGCAGACAGAAGGCATATTCCGAGGCGGTATTGCCAATGGGGCTGAAGTGGCAGTCGCGCAGTGGGAAATGGGCTTCGAGATCGAGCAGATCGCCATTGTGGGCGAATACATGAACGCGACCGCAGAGCGGGCGCTGAAACGGCTGGGTATTTCTCAGCGAGACCTCCCCCCGGGTTGCCAGGCGGATGTGGGAGATGGCAATTTTGCTGGAAAATGCATTGCTGCGGATGAAGTTGACTGTCGGGCTGTTCGCCGCCGGGGTCAGTTCGCGGAAAATCTGCGTGTCATGGCCGTCATGAAAGGCAATGCCCCAGCCGTCTTTGTGCGGTGCGGTAAAGCCGCCGTGACGGGCGAAACATTCGAGTGAAAAGGAGATGTCGGCCGGATAGCGGCTCGACATGGCAAACAGCTCACACATCGTCGCTCTGATGCGCTTGCGCTGCGCCGGCTTCGCGCTCCGCCTGTGCCTTGAGCTTTGCCTGGATGAATCGGCTGTGTGGCAGGTAGAGTAGGTCGGCAATCCGCCGGATCTGGTGTTCCTCGTAGTGATCCAGTACGCCATCGGCAAATGCCACCCGCCAGCAGTCGGTGATGACCTGCTGTTTCTGCTCCGGGGTGAACCGCTCGTTGATGATCTTCAGCGTCGGGTGCAGCGAGACATGATCCGCGTCGCGCTGGCGTGCCTCCTCGAACAGTGCTTCCGCCGCTTGATGGTCGAGATCGAACAGTTTTGCAAGACGTGAGACGATAGTTTGGATCTCGCTGTCCTGCCATTCGTTGTCGGCCTGGCCGATCTCGACCAGTAACAATGCGGCTGCGATGTGCAGGTCCTTTTCGCTGGGTGTGGCCGTTGCGCCGGGACCCGACAACCGACCAAAGAAATCTTGGATGAGCTTGTGCATGGCGCATATTGTACCCGCTTACGCCGATAATGCTCTGGTATCATTACACGAAACAATACCGGGAAACCCTCGATGACATTGCTGAGTTCGCTGGTTGTCTATACCGATCTGGACGGCACGCTACTGGATCATCACAGTTACTCTCATGCAGCCGCCGGCCCCGCACTGGCGTTGTTGCGGGCGCATGATGTCCCGGTGGTGCTGGCATCGAGCAAGACCTTCCCCGAGCTGGCAGAGATTGCCAGTGAGCTGGCGCTGGAATATCCCATCATCGGCGAAAATGGGGCTTTTGTGGCCTGGCCCGTCGCGTTCCCACTTTCGGCAGACTTCGATCGCGAGCGTGCGGGTTACCGGTTTCGTTACTTTGGCCGCAGTTATGATGGGATTCTGAAGGTGCTGAGGCTGCTGCGCCGTTACCCCGGCATGGCATTTTCCGGCTTTTCCGATTGGGGGATCGACGAGCTGATGGCGCATACCGGGCTTGAGCGCGCGGCTGCCGAGCGCGCGGCGCAACGGGAAGCATCTGAGCCGATCCTCTGGGAAGGCTCAGCGGATGATCTGGGTGTGTTGCATCGGGCGCTCGAAGGCTATGGCCTGACGCTGGTCAAAGGCGGACGCTTCTTCCATGTGATGGGCCCAACCAGTAAACGTGATGCGATGTGTTGGCTGCATGCCAATATCGAGCGGATGCAGGGGCGTGAACTGCAAATGGTGGCGCTGGGTGACGGGCCGAACGATATGGAGATGCTCGAAGCGGCGGATATTGCCGTGGTGGTCACCAATCCTGATTCCGATGCCATTGCGCCGCAGGCGCGTCGTGTGTTGCAGACAACCCTGGCCGGGCCAGCCGGATGGAACGAGGCAATGCTTCAGATTGCGGCAGAATATAACGACAGGGGGCAGGAAACATGAGTGATTTTTCACAGGCAGGAGCAATTACCACGCTGCACAATTTGACCGATAGGCCGTTGGAGGATATTGAGGCTGAATTGCTGGGCTTCAGTCGCAAGAATCCGATGACGTTGATCTTGCCGTCACTGTTTTCCGAGCTTGAAGGGCCGGCGCTGGGTAATATCATCGAAAAGCTGGCCGGTGCGGCGTATCTCAATGAGATCGTGATTGGCCTGGACCGTGCCGATGCCGCGCAGTTCGAACAGGCGCGCCGCTTCTTCGATCGTCTGCCGCAGAAAAAGACCATTCTGTGGAACGATGGCCCGGCGCTGCGTGCGATGGATGCGCGGCTGGCGGAAGAGGGCTTGTCGCCGACTCAGGAAGGCAAAGGGCGCAATGTCTGGTTCTGTATGGGCTATATCCTTGCTGCCAACAACGCCAAGGTTGTTGCGTTACACGACTGCGATATCGTGACCTATGAGCGTGACCTTCCGGCGCGTCTGTTCTATCCGCTTGCCAACCCATTGTTCGATTTTGTCTTTGCCAAGGGATACTACTCGCGCATTCATGACAATCGGCTCAGCGGGCGGGCGGTGCGCCTGCTGGTCGCGCCGCTGATCAGTTCGCTGAAGCAACTGCTGGAGCATCAGCCCTATCTGGAGTTTCTCGGTTCGTTTCGTTATCCGCTGTCCGGTGAGTTCGGCATGCGTACTGAAATTATTCCCGCCATTCGCATTCCCGGTGACTGGAGCCTGGAAGTCGGCATGTTGTCGGAGATCTATCGCAATGTCAGCGCCCGCCATGTCTGCCAGGTGGATATCGCCGACAACTATGATCACAAGCATCAGAACATGGGCGGGGATGACTACGGCAGCGGTCTGTCGCGTATGGCACACGAGATTGCCAAGGCGATCTTTCGCAAGCTCGCGACTGAAGGCGTGCAGCTGAGTTCGGCATTCTTCCGCACCTTGAAGGCCACCTACTATCGGCAGGCGCTGGACATGATCGAACGCTACGAAGCTGATGCATTGCTCAATGGTCTGCTGTTCGACCGTCATGCTGAAGAGCAGGCGGTGGAGCTGTTTACGCGTGCTGTTGCCCGCGCGGGGGAAGTCTATCTCGGTCATCCGGAGGAAGTGCCGTTCATGGCGAACTGGAACCGGGTGTTCAGCGCCATTCCGGATTTTTCCGATGCGCTGCTGTCAGCGGTTGAATTGGACAATCGATGATCTGGGTCAATGCAGCCACAGGCGGCTGTGCTATTGAAGGAATCAGTGATAAGTCCGAACCCGTTCAGGAGGTGAGACATGATTGATCTGAAAGAGAAATTCTCCAACCTTGTCGAAGAATTGAAGGAAGAGAAAAAGGATCTGGAAATCAAGCTGCAAATTGCCAAACTGGAGGTTGAGGAAGGCTGGGAAAAGCTGGAGGAGAAGTACGGCAACAAGGATGAGTGGCGGGTACGCATGCATCTTGCCAAACTGGAAATGGAGGAGGAATGGGACAAGATCGAGGAGAAGCTCGATGATCTCAAGCACAAGGCAAGCGGGCTGGTCGATAGTTCCGAAGAAAAGCTCCACGAAGGTTGGGAGGCAGCCAGGAAACTGGGTGAAGAAGTCAAACAGGGTATCGCCAAGATCCGTGACAAGATCTGAGCACTCACCATGATTCTGGACGATGTCCCTGTCATGTCAGAAGGACAGCGGCGGTGATTGGGCCAGTCAGCCGTCGCTGTGCACGGTCGACCCAGGCGCGGGTGCGTCGTACCGGATTGTTGGCCAGCGACGATGAGTGCAAGGTTTTCTATAACCTCTGTCCGGGCCGGGTGCATTTTCGGGCCGGGGATGGATTGCTCTATTTTGTCGACTCCCCCTATGAGTCCATCTCCGACATTATCGATGCTGTTTTTCGAGGACTTGGAAGCCAGGCTCAGGTTCAGCAGCTTTTTATGGATGAGCACCGCTACCTGAAAGCAGCCAAGGTGCTGAAGCTAAAAGGCATGCCGCGCGAAACCAACGCCTTGCTGGTGGCACTACGGCTCAATGGGGTTGTAATCGATCGGGTCGATTGATACGAGCCAGCAGCGCGTCGATGCCGGGGTAGTTGGCGGATGTCAGTTGGTATTTCTGCCCCACTTTCCCCCAGGATGCCTGTTGGTCCAGCTTTTCCTGCACTGCTGTCGTGTCATCGAACCAGACGCCACCGGTTGCGGTGACACCATGGGCAAATAGCACATCAGGTAGCCCGCTGGCCGTGGGGCCGATCAGGCTGAACGACTCGGCGGTCGGTGTTGCCGCCAGTATTGAATCCAGGCTGTCGTTGATCAGTGTCGCCGCAGTACAAATGATGCTGCGGCAATTCGCCAGTGCCTGCGGGTCGGTAGCGACGCGTACCCCCGGCTCGATGGCAACACGTTCTGGCTGGTGTTCCAGTACGATTAAATCACACCCTCGGCTTTTAAGCTTCTTCACTAGTGGGCGGAAGTATCCGACCATGCCTATCGTTTCACCCGGTTGTGGGTCGCGATTGCCAGCCGCGGGAACGTGTGTCGGTACAAAGCCAGCACGACGCATGACATGGTCGCTGCAAGCATTGAACAACCCGATGGCGACCGCCCGCTGGGCCAAAGAACCGCGCTCTAACCAATGAGGAAAGCCCCAGGTATTGGGAAGGCCATCAATCACCAGTCGTCGTTCCAGCTCTGCCCGGGTATCGTCGAGACTGACATAGAACGGCCCGATACTACCATCTTCAAGAAACACAAAACCAAACTCATCTGTGCTTTCATCGACGGGTGTCTTTGGTGGAATGTAAATAGATGTAACCTGAGGCGGGCTGGCGGAATCCAGGAGTCGTGTTCCAAGCTTGATATATCCATCATTGATCGTCATGCGCTGATTATAAGCCAAGAATGGATCTTGTGATCGAGGGCAAGGTGGAGGGACGTGATTGTGGAGTACTATGCCTATAGATGTGTCGTACTGGCAGATGTTGTGGTGCGCAAATCGCCAAGCCTGCCGCGCGCGGTGACAGCTACTATCGCTTCGCGGCGCCGGACCGTTTCTACGCAGATGTTATAGAGATAATGGAAAAGCGATGAACGCGATGATCGTTTTGGACCTCAGTGCCTTATCTATTGGGACGGCGGAATCTATCGGGGTTCCTTCAACCGTTCTGCCTGCTTTCTAGACGATGTATTTATCGTGCCGCCTCAATCTAATTATCCTCTAACCCAGTAGAAATACCAACCAAAATGAAATCAACTCGTGTTGCTACCGATGCAAATAAGCGGTCAGAGGGTATCAGGAGAAACGTAATATGGATCGCGTTGATAAAAGTCATCACAATCGGGGTCGGATTTCTGATGGTCTCAGTACTGTTGAACGCGCTCGGCGCAAAAAACTATGGGATCTGGGTCACTATCTATAGCATTGTTGGTTGGGCATCAATCAGTGACTTTGGGCTCGGCAATGGGCTAAGAAACAAGTTGGCGCTCGCTTTTGCTAGGGGTGACACAACTCTGGCCAGAACCTATGTGTCGACAGCCTACGGAATGTTGTCTGCTGTTACCACTGCATTGATTGTTGTCTCATTTCCAGTCATCTATCTTGTGAATTGGGAGTGGGTACTCGGTGTTACTGAGGACTACAATCAAACCATATGGCTAGTCGTTGAAATAGTCCTGATTCTCTATCTAATGCGACTCGTGCTTAACTTGATCACGGTCGTATTGCTTGCAGATCAGCGGCCCGCAAAAAAAGATCTTTTTGAGGCAATCTTTTCAGTTGTATCGCTTTTCGGGGTGACTGTTCTTAGTCTGGTTGGAGGGGCAAGCCTTCTTGCTGTCGCTTTGGTGCTCGGTGCCGTTCCAGTTATCGGCTATGTCTTAATGTCTTTTTTCTATTATCGAGGCCAATACGCAGCGATATCACCGACCCCGAAGCGATTCGATGTTGCCGCGTCGCGAGGGCTTGTTGGACTTAGCGCGCGCTTTTTTGTTGTCCAAGTGGCCTTCCTGATTGTCTTTACGACTGACAATATCATGTTGGCGCATCTGTTTGGTCCCGAGGCAGTTTCATCTTATTCGATAGCGCTAAAGTATTTCACAATTCCAGTGATGATAATAAAGATTGTATCTGGCCCCCTTTGGTCCGCGTTCACTGAGGCCTATGCAAAAGACGATATCGACTGGATACGAGGCGTAATGAAAAAGGTGGCCGGTGTGGTAATTCTCCTATATCTATTGGTCGCTGTCATGTTTCTACTGGCACCCACTGTTTATAGTGTTTGGCTTTCTGGGATAGTTACTATCCCAAATTCTCTCAATGTGGCGATGGCCGTATATGCGTTATTAATGATATTCCTTTCACCCTTCAGCTATTTCCTTAATGGTTTGGGGAGGTTGCGTGTGCAGTTCATGGTGTCGATTTTTGAGGCTATCGTCAATATTCCGCTCTCGCTCTTTTTTGCGGTCGTTCTCGAGATGGGGATGATTGGGATAATTATTGGGACAATATGCTCGTTACTTCTTGGAGCGCTACTCCAACCGTATCAGTATTGGTTGATCGTTACGAAGCGCGACAAGGGAATATGGAGTACATAAGGGAATGGACAGCAGGAGTTTGTTGGTGTTATGGGGCTATGCAAGAACTTGGTCGTTGTCGGTTCTAGTAGGCGCTGCCCAGAAAATACGGGTGGTTGTCACGGTGATTGTGGTTCATAAGGGTTACTAATATGCCGAGGTTGATGGGTAAACTTGGCTCGCGTCGAGTTCTAAGGCGCCAAGCTGCGTTAGATGTCGTCATGATGTCGATCTTGATAATGGTGTCAGGGAATCCCGCTGCGCTGTCGATCGGCCTTGAGGTAGCCTATGTATCAATATTCCTACTCTTTATTGTATATTGGAAACTGAGAAACGTATCACTGAAGCTCAATAAGCTTCATTTGGCATTTCTGACATCGATAGTGTTTGTAATATTCATACAGTACATCGTGTTTGGCGACATGGTGGTTAAGTCGGCGTTGGGGTTTTTGGTGAGGTTGCTTATAGCGGTGCTCGCGGCGAGAGTCATTCGAAACTTTCATATGGTCTTTGCGAATGTAATGGTGTGGATTGCTGCGTTAGGGGTTGGCATCCATTCGCTTCACTTGCTTGGCGTTGATATTGTTGCATTGTTGTCACCTATTCAGGTTCCGTTGGATACGGATATTCGGGATAGTTTCGGCATCCACACGGTGATACCGGGTGTTGAGCACCGAAATTGTGGCATGTTTTGGGAGCCCGGCGCTTTTGCGGGATACATCGTAGTGTCACTATTTCTGATTGTCGTGGGAGAGCGTTCTAAAAGTAGCTGGTGGAAGGTGCTTATACTACTACTAGCGGATATCACGACATTATCCACAACAGGGTATGTTGTTGGGTTCGTTGTGTTCCTCTATTGGGTCTATTTGATCTTGGGAAATCAGCAGAACCTTTATCGCTATACTATCTTTCCGTTAGTACTTATCGGTGGCCTATGGGGTGGCTGGTATGCTTTCCAAACGCTTCCGTTTCTGCAAGAGAAGATACAAGATCGGGTTGATAGCACCTCCGCAAAAGCTGAGGGAAGCGAGATCAATAGATTCGGTAACTTTGTTTACGATCTGTCATTTATTGCGAAACGTCCTATATTTGGCTGGGGTACAACACCTTATACCAAGCTCGAAGAGGATCCATACGCGGTTGAAGCCGCTGAAGGGCAAGGGAATGGCCTTAGTGGGTTCTATGTGAAATTCGGTGTGGTGATAGGTTCAATGTATTTCTATCTGGTATTCCGGTCGTTGGCATATTTGATACCCCGGAAGTCTGAGCGTCTGCTTGGGATTGCGGTGATGGCAATGGCGTTATTCGGTGAGCAATTTTTGAATTATCCGCTTTTCCTTGCTTTTGCTTTCGCCTATGGTGTGGGTGGTTACAAGAAGAGACGCCGCCGTAGGAAGAGGAAGGCGTTACTGGCATCGTCTTGATGAGGTAATATAGATCGCTAATCTAATGTTAGCGGTTTTCGTTTTGCTAAAAGAAGGCGAACGTTTTCTCGGCCTTGGTCTTCGTAATGGAAAAGCGTGGGGCTGTGTTTTTGTTTTAGCTTCAAAAGCTAGTGTAGTGTAACAAATAACGCGATCATATATAATGACGGTGTTTTCCACCAAGAATTATCGGTCCGATATTATGCCAGCACCTGTCACTATCACGCTCTCGGAGGAAGAGCGTAAAGAATTTC
>JALSHZ010000092.1 GCA_026981985.1 Gammaproteobacteria bacterium
ATGTTTTGTCGTATTCGGGGCTATTTATCCACTTGTCGAAAACAAGGGCTGAGTGCATCCGATGCGTTGGCGTTGGTTTTTGCGGGAAAATTACCCCATTTTGATTTAATGGGCTGAGTAGTTACGACAGAATTATATAAATGTCTTCGTGAAAAAGCTCCTGAAATCAAAGACCTTGGTGAACGTTCTGAAGATTTTAACAAAATGCTGCGTTCTTTAGCATCAGTTTTGGACGCTTTAAATCCAATCAGAAATAGAGCAAGTGTTGCACATCCTAATGATAATTTAATTGGTGAAGCTGAAGCTAAGTTTGTCATAAATATTGTAAGTAGTGTTCTCCACTATCTGGATGAGAAGCTTCAGCAATAGAATGTAACAAGGCACTCAAGCGGACTGTGTGGCAGGACGGGGTCAGTTCTTGTTCGAGCGTATTGGCGCCTGCCTCTTGGTATGCCGGCAGGATGCCGGCGGTCCCAGGGGGGGGGCGGGATTTGGTATTGCCTTCGATGTTGACAGCCAGTCTTCGTGTCTCAAGTTTCGCAGTTCATGTCGTATCTAAGTCAGTGAGCAACCCATTGATGCAAAACAAATAATGCGTTGCAATAGGTGGTATTGTTGATCCTTGGGTCGCCACATCAGAATCCATCAATTAGTGGTCAAACGCTCAAGACCGGCGCTGTCCCTGGAAACAGGGCTGCCACCTTTGACAACTTCCCCTTTTCCAAGGGGGATTGAGGGGGGATTTATACCCCCTCACCAGGCCAAAACTCCGTAGCACCAATCCCTCCAAACCTCCCTTTGCGAAAGGGAGGCTTCTGGTGGATCCTCCGCGACGGGGCTGCATTCTAGCTTCCACGTTTCCCGGGGAATTGGCTGATGGGCAAATCTGAACTCTGAAACTTGAGTGCGGAAGATCTACATCGTTCGCAGCTGTCTCCTGAGTTCATTGCATGATCTGACAGGCAGCCCCCTTCAGGCTATGATACGCGCACCTGAACAAGCGGTTTTTTCACAGATATGGCCAGTAGTTACAACGCAGCAGATATCGAGGTTCTCAGCGGCCTGGAGCCGGTGCGCAAGCGTCCCGGCATGTATACGGATACGACGCGCCCGAATCATTTGGCGCAGGAGGTGATCGACAACAGCGTCGATGAGGCGATTGCGGGCCATGCCAAGTGTATTGACGTGATTTTGCACAAGGATGGTTCGCTGACGGTCGCGGATGACGGGCGTGGGATGCCGGTGGATATTCATCCGGAGAAGGGTAGGCCAGGTGTGGAGGTGATTCTCTCCACCTTGCATGCCGGGGGTAAGTTTTCGGATAAGAACTATCAGTTCTCCGGTGGTTTGCATGGGGTTGGCATTTCGGTTGTCAACGCGCTGTCGAAACATCTGGAGATTTGGGTCAAGCGCGATGGCAAGGAGTACAACATTGCCTTTGGCGGTGGTGAACTGGTGTCGCCGCTGGAAGAGGTCGGTACCGTTGGCAAGCGTAATACAGGCACGACGTTGCGTTTCTGGCCCGATGCGAGTTATTTCGATTCGGCTAAATTCTCCGTGCGTCAGCTCAAGCATGTGCTGCGGGCGAAGGCGGTGCTGTGTCCCGGCTTGCAGATCACTTTTGAAGATGAGGTGACGGGTGAAAAAACCGAGTGGCATTATGAAGATGGCCTGGTCGATTACCTGCTCGAAGCGGTAGGTGATGCTCCCCGCTTGCCTGAGGTGCCGTTTACCGGGTCGATGCAGGGCGAAAAAGATGCGGTCGAATGGGCGCTGCTGTGGTTGCCAGAGGGCGGCGAGGCGGTGAATGAGAGTTATGTGAACCTCATTCCAACGCCGCAGGGCGGTACCCATGTGAACGGGTTGCGTACTGGGCTGACTGAGGCGGTGCGGGAATTTTGCGAGTATCGCAACTTGCTGCCGCGTGGCGTCAAGTTGGCGCCGGATGATGTTTGGGACCGGCTTTCCTTCATCCTTTCGGTGAAATTGTCGGATCCGCAGTTTGCGGGGCAGACGAAGGAACGCCTCTCCTCGCGCGAAGCCGCGGCGTTTGTGTCGGGTGTCATCAAGGATGCGTTTAGCCTCTATCTGAATCAGCATGTGTCTGTGGGTGAGGAGATCGCGCAACTGGCGATCAGCAATGCGCAGAGCCGTCAGCGTGCGGGCAAGAAGGTGGTGCGCAAGAAAGTAACCTCAGGCCCGGCGCTGCCAGGCAAACTGGCCGATTGTAGCTTGCAGGATTTGTCGCGAACGGAGCTGTTTCTGGTGGAGGGGGATTCCGCCGGTGGGTCGGCAAAACAGGCGCGTGACCGTGAGTTTCAGGCGATCATGCCGCTGCGTGGCAAGATTCTGAACACCTGGGAGGTGCATTCCGATCAGGTACTTGGTTCGCAGGAGATTCACGATATCTCGGTGGCGATTGGTGTCGAGCCGGGTTCCGACAACCTCAAAGGGTTGCGCTATGGCAAGGTTTGTATTCTTGCGGATGCCGATTCCGACGGTCTGCATATCGCCACGCTGATCTGCGCGCTGTTCTTCCGCCATTTTCGACCCCTGGTAGCGGCCGGGCATGTGTATGTGGCCATGCCGCCGCTGTTTCGTATCGACGTTGGCAAGGAGAAATTCTACGCACTCGATGAGGCGGAGAAGGAAGGGATTCTCAACCGTATTCAGGCAGAAAAGAAAAAGGGGAAAATCACTGTCACCCGCTTCAAGGGGTTGGGCGAAATGAATCCGCTACAGTTGCGTGAAACGACCATGGCACCCGACACCCGCCGCTTGATTCGGTTGACGATCGACGAGGGGACGGAGACCTCGAAAACGATGGACATGCTGTTGGCGAAGAAACGGGCATCCGATCGCAAGCATTGGTTGGAGACGAGCGGTGATCTGGCGGAAGTGATTCCCTGATGGGGTGGGACGATGGTGCGCACGCATGAGGCGCGCACACCCTTCAATTCCGGTGTGGAGCGATTTTGTAGGGTGGGCGCGAGCAGCGTGCGCAACAGGAGGTAGGAACTCAAGTTTCGGAGTTCAGATTTGCACATCAGTCGGTTTCCCCCTTTCGCAAAGGGGGGTGAGGGGGGATTGGAACGGCCATGGGTTCGCAGCAAGCCCCTGAAAATCCCCCTCAATCCCCCTTTCTCAAAGGGGGAAGCCGTCAGACGCGATGCTAGTATTGCTACGGGTAGCGTGCCCAACGCAAGGTAGGACAACTCAATCAATTGAGCACATTATGACGCAACTGTTTACGCAATCGATTATTGCCATTGTCTGGGACTTCGACAAGACCCTGATTCCAGGCTATATGCAGCGCCCGCTGTTCGAGAAGTTCGGTATCGATGAGCAGGCATTTTGGGCCGAGGTGAATGCACTGCCGGAAAAATATCGCGCCCGTGGTTGCCAGCAGATTTCGACTGAAATTCTCTATCTGAATCATATTCTCGAATATGTTCGCAATGACAGATTTTCGGGTCTCACCAACCAGATGTTGCGTGAACTGGGTTCTGAACTTGAGTTTTATCCGGGGTTGCCAGATTTTTTTGCCGTATTGAAAAACGAGGTGCTCCAGGATGAGGTGTTCAGGCATCATGATATCGAGCTAGAGCATTATGTGGTCAGTACCGGCCTGTCGCAGATGATTCTTGGCAGCGCTATCGAGCCATTTCTCGATGGTATTTGGGGCTGTGAATTGATCGAGGATCTGACCGAGGAAAGTGAGGTGCTCGCAAACCTTGGTTATGTGTTGGACAACACCACCAAAACCCGGGCTATTTTCGAGATCAACAAGGGCAGCAACAAGCATCCGGAAATTGATGTCAATGCACGCATCGCTGAGCGTGATCGCCGCATTCCTGTGCAGAACATGATTTATATCGCCGATGGTCCGTCCGATGTGCCGGTGTTTTCCGTCATCAATCAGGGCGGGGGAAAAACCTATGGTGTTTATCGTCCTGGTTCCAACCGGGAGTTTCAGCAGGTCAACCGGTTGCAACAGCAAGGCAGAGTGCAATCCTTCGGTCCGGCCGACTACACGAAAGGCTCGCAAACGCACATGTGGCTCTCGAATGCGGTCAGTGAAATCGCCAATCGCATCGTTCGTGACCGGGAAAGAGCGTTAGGGGAAAAAGTGGGGGAGGCCCCGCGGCATTTGAATGGCTGACGAGACAATGCAACGCCAGGTTCTAACCCGGCAGTAGAGATCGCCGGGTTAATCGTGAGCAGGGGCGCTGAGTTGTTAGGTTAGTAACGTAGCTGGGTCGTGGTAGTCGAAGCCCAGCGCCGTCGCCACGTTGGCGTTGGTGATTTTCCCATCCATCACATTCAGTCCCTGGCGCAGATGCGGGTCTTCACGCAGTGCGTCGATACCCTTGTCGGCGAGCGCCAGCACGAAGGGCAGGGTGGCATTGTTCAGTGCCCGGGTGGCTGTTTGCGGCACGGCGCCGGGCATATTGGTGACACAGTAGTGAACCACGCCTTCGGCGAGATAGGTTGGTTGGCTGTGACTGGTGGGCTTTGATGTTTCAAAGCAGCCGCCCTGGTCGATGGCGACATCGACCGCCACCGAGCCGGGCCGCATGGCCGCGATCATGTCGCGGGTGACGAGTTTCGGGGCCTTGGCACCGGGGAGCAATACGCTGCCGATCAGCAGGTCGGCGCGTGGCACCCATTGCTCCAGTGTATGGCGGGTGGAAAACTCGGTATTCACTTGTCCTGCGAACTGGTTGTCCAGGCGCGTCAATGCTTGCGCCGAGCGATCGATGACGGTAACGCGAGCATGCATGCCGAATGCCATCATCGCCGCATTGCTGCCGACCACGCCACCACCGACGATCACCACGTTGGCTGCTTCGACGCCGGGCACCCCGCCCAGCAATTTGCCACTGCCGCCGTTGACCTTCTCCAAATGATTGGCGCCGGCCTGGATGGAAAAGCGTCCGGCTACTTCTGACATTGGCGTCAATAATGGCAAGCTACCATCGGATGCCGTCACGGTTTCATAAGCGATGCAGGTGGCGTCAGATGCCATCAGGTCGTGGGCCTGGGCGGGATCGGCGGCGAGGTGCAGGAAAGTGAACAGAATTTGGCTAGACCGCAGCATGGCGCGCTCCGATGCCTGCGGTTCTTTGACCTTGACGATCAAAGTGGCTTCTGCAAAGAGCTCGGCTGCGCTGTCCATGATGACCGCGCCTGCGTTGCGATAGTCGTCATCAGTGGCGCCGATGCCGCTACCTGCGCCGGTTTCTACCAGCACACGATGGCCGTGGTGCGCCAGCTCGTGGACGCTTTCGGGATTCATGCCGACGCGAAATTCGTTATCTTTGATTTCTCTGGGGACGCCGATGATCATGGTGTTGTGTCATGGTTGCTGTTGTCGTTCGACTATAGGCGTTGTCTTGCGGTGCTGCAATTCACCCGTCGCTATCGAATTCGTAACTACTCACTGGTTAGGAAAATCTCGCTGTGACTGCTCAGATTGCCGCTGGAATGCGTCAGATCAAGGCGGGAAATGTGAGTTTACGCGTGTAAATGACCATTTCCCAACGCAGAGATGGCGCATTCCAGTGGTGAGCTGAGCAGTTACTCGAATTCGTCACCATAATCGATCGTAATTTCTTCGTCGGGCTCGATGTCGCGAATGGCGTAAAGGTCGAAACCGTCGAATTCCGCGTTGGGCGTCGTGGTATGGTTGATGTAGCGCAGCAGGTTTTCGCCGTCACGCCCGATCCATTCACCATTTGATTCCTGCACCCACAGCACGTGCATGCCGTTTTCGCGGGTCGTCTGTCCATCGTAAGTGCCGAGATAGCTCTCCTGCGGAATCGGCTGGCGGGCGAACAGCCCCTTGCCGTGGATGTCCGATTCCATGACATAGAAGAGTTCGTCGAGATTTGGAGCGTCGTCAGGCATGGGGCGATTCTGGTTAGCAATACGGGATCGGGGCATTGAAACAAAACTCAGATGCTGTTGGAAGTAGTGTCGCTCCGAGTGTTGTGGTTGAATACCGCAGCAATCGAAACTGAGACCTCAAACCATGCGAAATCCTTTGGAACTGAACGTCGAGCGCGATAGTGATGGCTACCTGATGGAGCCTGAAGTATGGACGCCAGAGCTGGCCCATAAGATGGCTTCGGAGTGGAATGACTTCGAGCTGACCGATGCGCATATGCAGATTCTTGAGTATATGCGTGCCTGGTTCGATGAGCGCCAGATCGTGCCTGATGTTCGGGACATCACCAAACACCTCACCGAAACCACGGACATGACAAAGAAAGAGGCCAAGCAGTATCTGTTCGAACTGTTCCCTCATGGCTACATGCAGCAGGCCTGTCAGCTTGCCGGCATGCGTCGGCCCCGTGCCTGGAGTGTCGGATAGGTTTGGTGAATGGCACGCAGCATGATGACGACAGCCGCTTCATCAGTCGCCATCGAGGTGATGTCTATGCCTTGCTGCTATCGGTGCTGGAAGGCCTGTTTCCAGTTTTCACGCTGGTGACAGTGGCGGCGTTCGGCGCGCTGCATGCCTATTTCTATACCATTCTGCTGGCGACGACGGTGTTGCTGGCGCTCATCGGCTGGCGTGGTGAGCTGACCGCGCTGTTCGATCGCGGCGCGCGGCTGGATCTGCTGCTCACTTCCCTGTTCATCACCTCGCTATTCGTGCTGATTTTTATTGCATTGCGCTATACCACGGCGGGGAACGTGGCGGTGATTCTGGTGTTGCAGCTTTTGTTTTCCTATCTCTATTTCAATGTGATCGGACGAGAGCGCATGTCGCTGGCGCATAGCATCGGTGCGGCACTGATGGGCGTCGGTGCGATCGTGGTGTTGTTCCCGGAAGAATTCCGGCTGAACGGAGGTGATGCGCTCGCGCTTGGGGCTGCGGCGATCGCGCCGATCGCAAACTATTTCCAACAACGGGCACGGCGTCGGGTGTCGAGTATTGTTGTGCTCGGCTTCCGCAATATCGTCGCGCTCCCAGTGCTGTGGCTGCTGGCGCTGATGCTTGAACCCGCCGCCAACCTGTTTGGTGACTATCCCGCGCTGTTGTTGCTGGTTGGCAATGCCTTGCTGATTTTTGTCGTCGCTAAAGTGTTATGGGTCGAGGCACTGAATCACATCAGTATCACCCGCCTCAGCGCCATGGCTTCGTTCATCCCCGTGTTCACGCTGTTGTTTGCCTGGGTTTTGTTGGGCGAAGTGCCGCAGCTGCGTCAGGTTCTGGGTGTCATGCCGGTCATATTGGGGGCGTGGTTGATGACGCGGCCATCGGTAATAACGTGACGGGCAGCGTGACCCGGTTATTGTGTCAGTCACCTCTGGCTCGGATCTTCTTCAAATAGGCAGATTTCATCGCCTGTTCAAACTCGGTGTTGCTGCCGTAACTGAAGCCGAATACCGGTTCCCAGAAACGCTGATTTTCCATGCATAGATAATAAAAGACGTTTTCCTTCCAGGCTGCTGGAAAGCTGTGATAAGCGTGAGAAAACATATCCAGTTTGATGTCGTCGGGGTAGGAGTATTTGCCCTCGGCATCGACCAGCGGCATTTTCAGGATTTGCGTTGCCACGCCGCGTTCGCGAATTTCCCGCATCACCGGCTTGATGTAGGTGAGTGTGCCGAGAGACACCAGTGCCACCTCGTCGGGATGAAACTGGCTGGTCAGCGTTTGAATCACCGCCCGGTAGTCTTCCTTCCAGGCGTCGTAATGCACCATGGGATGAAAATGGAAGCCAACGATGCCGCCTTTGTCGGCAATGGCGCGGGCGGCGGCGATGCGCTTGTGCAATGGCGCGGTGCCATGCTCTTCATTTTCGATCAAGGTGGGTGTGTTCAGCGACCAGGTGCAGATGACATTGGCCGGCAAGTCATTTTCCAGCAGGTGTTTGACGTTGGCGGATTTTGTCTTGAATTCGAGGATGACGTTGGGATGGCGGCGGGCGAAATCGAGCAGTGCATCGAGAACGCCGTGGCTGTTACCCCACATCAGTGAGTCGGAGGATTGGCCGGTGCCGATGTGGTAGATCTTGTCAGGGTCTATTTCCAGCGCTTCGAGCTTACGCGCAAAATCACGGTCGAAACTGATTTCCTTACCGTCATAGAAAGACTGGATGCTGCAATAGCTACAGCCATAACCACAGTTGTCCACGGCATCGAGTGTCAGCAGGTTGCAGCAACGGGTTTTTGGCGAGGCAACCGGGCAGTAGCCGAGGCCGAGTTTTCCTTTGGTTTTTTCCACCGGGATGGCGGCCGCGCTGATACGGGTTTTGCTGCCTGAGCGCGGGTAGCGGTTGGGTGTCTCGCGCAATTGCTCCCAGCGCGCAGTGATGTGTTGCAGCAGCTGTTGAGCACGCGCCTTGCCTTGGCCAGTGAGCGCATCCGGCCCGGGCCAGATGGTGGTGATGTCCCCGCTTTCCCACAGATTGAGATCCAGCGCGATCTCCGCCAGTTGGCGCAGCTGCTGGTGGCTGAAACGGTATTGCTTGGCCTGCTCGCGCAAGAATGTCTGCTGTGTTTCCGGCAGACGAGAGAAGAAGGTTTTGTCCGTGAGGTTCGGAAAACGTTCGGCGTAAGCGGTAGATGTCGACATCGGCGTTGTGAATGGCTTCAGGGCTGTGAGCTGGTTGTGCGCATTATGCACGAGTAACTGCTCAGCTCACCACTGAAACACGTCATCTCTGCGTCGCCTACATGGATGTAGGTGAGGGGCGTGAGCAGGAAGCGGAAGCTTTGGGAAATGGTCATTTACCCATGTAAACTCACATTTCCCGCCTTGATCTGACGCGTTTCAGCGGTAATCTGAGCAGTTACGGTTCTATTTTCTTACCTACTGAATACTTACATGCGCGATTGACCAGCGCGCGCCGTATTTCCTCCCAGCCGCTCAAGCTTTTAAGGATGGCGCGCGCGCAGCGTGCCCCCCCATTACCGGGTATTTGGTGCGCACCTGAAGGCGCACACCCTACAAGTTGAACCGATTACCGAAGTAGGGTGTGCGCGCGATAGCGTGCGCACCATTGCCGTTGACGCGCCTGACCATCACGGCTGGATAATCAGTTCCGGCGGATGGCCACTCTCGCGTGATGCGTACTCAAGCCAACTGCCGTTGGTGTTGCCGATTTCCAGGCTTAGAACACCGTCTCCGGTCTGTTCGCTGCGAACCAGGTTGCTTATATCGAATTCGAGATAGCCGGTTTTGCCATGTTGCCGTGAAGCGATGAGCGGCGCATCGAACCAGGGGTAGCCGGTTTCGGCAGGGGAGCCCGAAGCTTCATTCCAGGTGTCGCTGCGGGCCTGCCAGATCTTTGTGGTTGTTTCGTCATCACTGGTGATGTAGAGGCGCAGCGTTGCGCTGCCGACTTGCTCTATGCGCTGGCTCAGGTCGAAGCGGAGGAACAGATGAGTCCAGGCATCCGCAAACAGGATGGGTGATCCGCCAACTTGTGTCGCGCCCAGGTCGTCGGTGGGGTTGAGCGTCTGAACCGGCGTCGATGCGCCGTTGCGGATGGTGACGGTCAATGATGCGGTTGCTGTTTTGCCATTGGCGGTGGTGATGGTGAGCCCGACCGTGTACACGCCGGGTGCGCTGTAGCGATGCGCCGGATTGGCCGTGGTGGCGCTGCTGCCGTCGCCGAAGGTCCAGCGCCATTGCGTGATGCTGCTGCCGGGAGCAGTCGATTGACTGCTGCTGAACTGAAGTATTTGCCCTGTTTTTGCTTCGGTTTTATCGACGGAAGCCACTGCGACTGGCGGGTTCGGGCTGCCGGCGGGCTGCACAGTGACATCGTGGCTTGTCATTGCTGTCGTGCCGACATTGTCGGTAACGCTGAGGCGTATGCGATAGGTTCCGGGGTCGGTATAACGGTGGCTGGTGGTAGTGCCTTGCAGCGTGGTGCCATCGCCGAGCTCCCATTGATAGCTGGTAATACTGCCGTCGCTGTCGCTGGCGGCCCTGGCATCCAGGTTAACGCGCAAGGGTGCTGGCCCGGACGTGGGGGTAACGGTGAAGCGTGCGACCGGGGGTACGTTGGTTGTGCCCGTGCTGCTGCGTGTTTTGACGACGAGCATCGGTGGTGCGGAGCCTTCCTTGCTGCTGTATTCACGCCAACCGGCTTTGTTATTACTGATTTCAAAAGAGGCGATCTTGTCGCCGCCCAGTTCGCCGCGCACGAATGCGGTCACGTCGAAATCGAGATAGCCCGCCTTGTTGTGACTGACGGTGGCCAGCGAGGTCTCGCCGCTGTAGGAATAACCAACTTCTGCGGGGGTGGCGGTATTGTCGTTCCAGTCATCCCTCGATGCCGCCCAGACGGTGGATTCGAGCGCAGCGTTTTCCAGACAGAAAACACGCAGCATGGCCGATTCTATGGCGCCGTTGATGCTGCCCAGGTCGTAGCGCAGAAAAGCGTGATCCCATTTTTCGATAAACAGTGTCGGTGAACGGAAATTATCGTCAGCACCGACGTCGGCAGTGGGCAGTAATTCCCGTGTTTCGCCTGTTGTCGGCGCGGCGGAGACGGTAATCGTAGTCGTGGCGGTACTGGTGGCGCCCTTGTCGTCGGTAACCGTCAATGTCACTGGCCAGGTGCCCGCCTGGGTGTAGCGATGGGTTGCGCTCGCGCTGCTGGCTGAGGCGCCATCGCCAAAATTCCATGACCAGCCGGTGATGCGGCCGTCGCTATCGCTGGATCGGTCGGCGCTGAAACGGACGTCGAGTGGTGCCGTGCCCGTGGCGGGTGTCGCGTCGATCACGGCCTTGGGTGGCTGATTCGGTGTTGGTGCGGGGCTGACCTTGATGATTTTCGTGGTCGAACCGCTGGCTCCCTGCTCATCTGTGACGGTGAGTTTTACCGCTCCGCTGCTGGGGGAAAAACTGAAAGCGGCTTTCGGTGGCGTATTGGCGGGTGGTTTGGTCGTGACCGAAATCTTGTGAACGATGCTCGACTTTTGTCCTTTGCTGTCGCTGACTTCGAGTTCGACGTTATAGACGCCGGGGGTCGTAAAATTGTGGCTCGTCTTTTTTCCGCTGGCCTGGTTGCCGTCACCGAATGTCCACCGGTATTGCTGAATCACGCCTTCGACATCGCTGGAAGCGGAGCCGTCAAAACTGACTTGCAGCGGTGCTGCACCGCTGGTGGGTGTCGCGGAAAAACGTGCAACGGGTGGCTGGTCCGGGCTGCCCGGTTTTTTTACCAAGTCGGCATCGAAGGTGAGCGTGACCTTTATGAATTCTTCCCGATCATCAAAGGAGGGATGCCCGGTCAGATCGTTGTGATCTTGTGACAGCCCAAAACTGGTTGAGAACTTGCCATCGGCAACAATACGAGAAAATGCCTGTTGAGGGATCGTTGCATGGCCGTAAACGACTAGCGGTGAGTCGCTGCCGTCACCCCAGAGTGTACCCCGGTCGTAATTGTCGCCCCACCAGTCTTGCTCCAAGCCCATGTTGAACGCATCGTTTGCGAGATTGCCATCGAAAATACGGCCCAGGGAATAGCCGTCCAATGCCACCTCGATCCACTCCACGTCATAGTGCTCATCGGCTCGGATGTCGCTGATTTTTGGTGGCAGGTCGGGATAGCTGTCGAGGTCGCCAAAGGTATCGAGCCGGATCGTGGCTGGGCCGTTGGCGCGGTATTCGAAACCCTCGGGCGGTGGTGGCAGCGCCAGATCGATGGTGAAAGTGCGGCCGACTTCGAGGATGTCGTAGATCCCGTTGTTGTTGAGATCGGTCTGACCGTTGAAGTAACCAAGGTCGGGATTGCCGCAGGTAAAGCTGAAGCCTCCGAGCCCGGCGCTACAGTAATTGTCCAGTCGTTTTTCTAGTTGATAGGTTTTTGCCAGGGCGGAATTCACGCCCAGTAATAACAAGACGCAAATTGCCGCTATAGAGATTTTCATGGTGCCCCGATGTTTTTTTGTTCACTGTCATTAGGGCGTGGTGAGCTCGAATGGTTTTACGGAACTGGCGGACTCATTCGTTGGCACGGTCGAAATGGGAAGGTCGTCACGATTTATTTGTGATAGGGGAAAGAGGACTTGGGCGAGTCGGGAAAATCGACGCGCAAATCGTGAAAACGCAATAACGCAAGCCTGACCCTATGCTCCGGTTAGCGGGACCATGGCGGTGTTGTGCTCTGTCAGCGATCCAGTTTGCGCGTCACCCGTTCCCAATCGATGATGACATCGGGCAATACACCGGCTTGCAGGCTGTCTTTCAGTTCGGCCACCAGCGGTTTGCCATATTCGCCATCGACGAGCCGATAGACTATGACAAGTCGATCTTCCGGGTGCACTAGCCAGTATTCCTGTACGCCACTGC